>JAQUQP010000120.1 GCA_028716025.1 bacterium
AAGCTTACAATTATGATCCTGTCGGCAATAGGAATCCACTTACTCAAACCTATGATGCTGGCAACCGTCTCCTGGATGATGGCACATACACCTACACCTATGACCATGATGGGAATATGGTCACAAAACAAAATAAGACGACCTTAGAGACAACGACCTATACCTATAACTCCGAAGATCAACTGATAGGGGTAGTTACACCAGCGCAAACCATATCCTACAAGTACGACGCTCTTGGCAGGAGAATAGAGAAGAACGTAGGGGGAGCGATCACCAGATACATCTACGATGGTGAAGATATTATCCAGGAGTTGGACAATAACAACCAAGTTGTTGTCACCTACACGTATGGGCCATCAATTGACGAGCCAATTGCCCTTGACAAAGCTGGGCAGAGATACTATTATATCTCTGATGGTTTAGGAAGTATTACGGCCCTCGTTTATCAGAACGGAAATATTGCTCAGACTTACAGATACGACAGCTTTGGTAATATCAGTTCAACTGGTTCTTTGAGTCAGCCTTATACCTACACCGGCAGAGAATACGACTCCGAAACCGGGCTGTACTACTACCGGGCGCGCTATATGGATCCCAAAACTGGCAGATTCTTACAACAAGACCCGATTTGGAGCAAAAACCTTTATCCCTATGTTAGAAACAATCCGCTTAATTTAATAGATCCCTATGGTCTATGGTTTATTGACATCAATTTTACCGGGGGAAAAGGGGGGACAGCTGGAGTGCAGATTGGACCAGCGGGAATCTATCCATATGGAGGAGTAGGTTACGGGCAAGGTGGTGGAGTTTCTGTAACCTTGAACAGAGGAAATCCGTCATCTGGATTAGCTGTAACTGCAACTGGCAGCGGTGGCACTGGAGTATTGGGAGCTAATATATCAGGTAGCTATACTTGTGATGAAGGGCTGTCCGGTAGTGTAGGCGCGGGATGGGGTGTTGGTGCAGGATGGGCCGTAACGGCTACTTATACATATCCCTTAATGATACTGAAACATGGGGATACATCTTATAGAGCTGTGTGGGGTGGTCATGACTTATTTGAATTCGAATGGTTTTGGTGAGCTTATTTTTGGAATAGGATCTATTATTGCCGGGATACTATTCATTGTTAGACGAAAGAGAATAGTTGATCATATTCTATCGTCTCATAAAGCATTTTGGAAAAAAGAAATTTCCCCGTCAAGTAAGTCAATAACTGCTATTTATGTTTTTATCTATTTTGTAGGCATAACGATTTTTCTTGGGGGCATAACAAAAGTTTACAATCATCTTTTCTTTAAATAATTTTATCATCTCATCACCTCCTGTTCACGCTCGCCTTGCTCGCTTCGCCGTCGCTAATGCTCCGTCGTTCCGATCGGGAAGTAAGGGGACAGAGTCAGGTAATAAGGTATTGATATCAATAGATTAGGACACCTTAGCGGTGTCCTTTTTCTTTTTGTTCTTACGACATCAACCGCAACTTGTCCATGATCGTCATTCTCAACGGAGCGCAGATCAAGCTGTATAACAATCCGGCTAATATGGTAGAGAAGCTGGGATCTAGATAGAATTGTCAAGCGGGTCTGTGCAATTATGGATACTAAGCAAGAAGATATCTACCAGCATGGGCGGATAGATAAAATCTCCCAGGCGAGGAGAGGAGATCGCTAAGAAAAACAACTATAACCTTATTGCCTGACTCTGTCCCCTTAGTCCCGTAAGGTTAAAATTTAAAAATTAGTTGACTTTGAGAGGTGAAATTGTATAAAAGATTGAAGAAAACCATTGAAGCAGGAGGCAATAATGGATTCTAATATTAGTATCGGATCAGGATACAGCACTAATAGTGATCCGATATTGGCAATTAGAGAGGCCTTAGCAAAAACCAAACAAAGCTTAGATACCAACACAATAGATTATGTCTATATGTTGGCTACGGTTGAATATGATTGCGAGAAACTTGTTAAAGAGATCAGTTCTCTATTACCGGCTGAGACAAAAATACACGGCATTACTTCCTGCGGTGGTGTAGCCATAAATAATGGTTTTATTAAAGGGCCGGCGATCGCGCTGCTGGCGATCTCTTCACCAAAGATACGATTTGGCGTAGGGGTGAGCGAGATCAGAAATGCTGAACAAGTTCGGTCTGCGGGGGCAGTAGCAGTGGCTGCCGCTATACAAGCGGCCAATGGTTCAGGCAAGCCGACAGCTATTATTATGAGTTCTTTCCCTGGTAATGAAGAAGATATTATAACTGGTATAGAAGATGTTGTCGGAGAAGGAGTCATGATAGTTGGTGGCACTGCGGCTGATAATACCGTAGAAGGCAAATGGAAACAATTCAGCAGAGACCATACCTATCAGAAAGCCGTGGTGATCACGGTTATCTATTCGCAATTAAAAATAGGGATCTCTTTCCAAAGTGGTTGTTTGCCCACAGAGAGAAAAGCAAAGGTGACCAGAGCCAAAGACAGAGTGATCTATGAATTGGATGGCCGTCCAGCCGGGGTTGTATATAATGAATGGCTGGGAGGAGCGCTGGAAGATAAAATGAAGAATGGCGGAAGTATTTTATTGGCAACGGCATTTACTCCTATCGGAAGGCCGATATTAAAGATGGATAATAAACAAGACATCTATCTTCTATCTCATCCGGCGGAAATCAATCCCGTTGACAAAGCTCTTTCCGTTTTCAGCCGTATCAATGAGGGGGATACGATATACTTGATGCGCGGGACCAAAGTAGCCTTGATCCTACGGGCCGGGATCGTTACCCAGCATGCTATTCTTAACGGTCATTTTACTTTCAATCATGTAGCCGGAGCATTACTTACGTACTGTGCCGGATGTATGCTTGCCGTAGGGGATGATATGTCTAAAGCGACAACTGAAGTCAATAAAAACTTGATGGACAAACCTTTTATTGGCGGATTTACGTATGGAGAACAGGGTTGCTTTGTTGATAAAAAAAGCCGGCACGGGAATCTGATGATCTCTATGCTGGTCTTTTCCGATGAAGAAATAAAATAAGGACGCCTTAGTAGCGGAGTTGAAATAGGGGAAAAGTGCAGAATTGGATTGACAGGGATTGGGTAGAGGAGTATAAAAACAATAGTTTTTAAAAAGAAAAACCAAAAGGAGGAAGTCGCGTGAAAAAAATAATGGTAGTGGCAGGGATTTGCTTATTTATTTTGAGTGCGGGAGTGGTGTTGGCTGAAAGTACAAAGAAAGAATCCCAACCAGCTCCGGTAATGAATACGGAAACGAAAGTAAACTGGCAGGATAAGATACTCGATAAAATGACCGCAGACCTTGGTCTAACCCCGGCGCAAAGGGACAAAGTAGCGGTAATAATTAGTGAAAGTGAAGCACAAGGCAAAGCGCTTATGGATAAGATGAGAGAAGAAATGAAAGCGCTTCGCGTAGCCAGCGAGCAAAAGTTAAAAGCAGTATTAACCAAAGAGCAAATCCAGAAGTATGACCAATTAGCCCAGGGACCGCAACTAAAAATGGATGAGGTAAAGGGAAAGGGAGGAAAAGTACCGGAAGAAAAGCCGAAAGGGAAATAAATACTTGACAAAATTTTAAAATTATGTTATTTTACTGTTATGGAACTATCAAACTATGTGAAATTATTCAAAGCCTTATCTAACGAACAGCGGCTTAAAATATTTATTATGATTTACAAAAGTTGTTGTTCAAAGGATAGTAATGGCAGTTCAGAATTCCAGGTAGAAAATAAATCCTTTTGCCCTATGGCAGGAGTTATAGAAAAAGCTTTTACCAAAGTGTGCGGATGTATGGATCTCTCAAGATCGACAGTTTCTCATCATTTCAAAGAACTTCAAAATGCAGGACTTATTAACTGTGAGCGGGATGGACAAATGTATCGCTGCAAGGTTAATATGGAAGCAGTCAATGCTATTAGGGATTTTGTGAAGTAATATTTTTTTGTCTTTATAGTTCGATTGTGGTGAAACAATAGACAGAAAGGAGGTGATTGAAATGTTTAACTGTAACGGTAAGGATTGCCTGTCTTTTTGCGAACAGCTTGATTGCAAAGCCAAAGAAACGGCAAAAGGCATTCAAGTGGAAATAAACGCAAAAGATCCTTCTAAAACAGAATCATTGAAAGCGTTAATAAAAGCTCTTCATGATTTCTGTGGATGCGTCTAGATTTAGCAATGTCGGGAAGTGGGCCCGCTTCCCGGCATCTCGATACTAACGTTTTTTGTTTGACTTTGAGCGAAATAAAGGAGTATAAAAAAAATAATGAGAGTAGGGGCGCTAAATGAGCGAAACAGTTTTTGACCAGAAGCTTTGTGTTAAATGCGATATATGCAGTGAAGTCTGCCCTGTAGGGATTATTGATAAACCAAATGCAGCGGCCTATCCGGTAATTGCTGACGCCAGCAAGGCGAATTGCATCCAATGCGGGCAATGTGAAGTGTTCTGCCCTTATGAGGCGGTAGAGGTAAAAGGCGCTGAACTGCAAAAAGCAGCCAAATCCCAAAGACAACCAGCCATAACGCCGGAACAGATCGCGTTCTATTTTTCCATGAGGCGATCCATTCGCCGCTACAAACAACAACCGGTTGACCGGCAAACACTGGAACAGATATTGGATATAGTAAGATTTGCCCCATCAGGCGTCAACCACCAACCGCTTAGCTGGATCGTCATTTATTCTACCGCAGAGCTAAAAAAACTTACTGGCATGGTCATTGATGTCATGCGCCAACTGGTCAAAGATAAATCTCCTATAGCATCAATGATGGGTTTCCAGAATATGGTATCTGCCTGGGAGAATGGCGGAGATTTTGTCTGCAGGCATGCCCCTCATTTGCTGATCGCGCATGCCCGCAAGGACAACAGGATAGCACCGATTGATGCCACAATTGCCTTAGCGCATTTTGAACTGGCAGCCCCGGCTTTTGGTTTAGGCGCCTGCTGGGCAGGGTACTTTAGCATAGTTGCCAACCTGTCCCCGGTCATACGCAAAGCCGCGGGAATTCCTGATGATCATGTCCAACTGGGCTCCATGCTGGCAGGATATCCGCAATACATTCCCCAGCGCATTCCAAAGCGCAAACAAGCTTCCATAACCTGGAAATAGCTCTCGTTCGCCGGCTCAAAAGCGATCTTGGTAAATAAGGATCGCTTTTAATTATAGTTGACAATAATATTATAGTGTGCTATATTTATAATGGGTACTTTAATTAGAAAGGGGACCCTTTATGAATCAGGATAAATATTCACTCCGGGAAAGAAAACACGCGAAAACCAAGCTCTCCCTGATGCACGCTTTTATCGAACGTCTTAAAACGCAGCGTTTTGAAGAGATCAATATCAGCAGGTTTTGTGCCGATATGGATGTGTCTGAGGGGACATTTTTCAACTATTTCCCCTGTAAAATTGACCTGATCCACTATTTTATTGCTTTAACCAGCACACATGTTGTCTGGAAAACTTATCATCAGTCTGATCAAAGATATTATCTAAATTTGATCGATAATGTTTTTGATAATTTCGCGGAGGAGATCAATGACCCCAATTTGATTTATGAGATCTTATCCGCGGTTATTGGCCAGAAACAGGTACCGCAGATGCTGAAGGTCACCCAGGCAGAGAAGTATTTTGCTTTTCCTGCCTGTGAGGGGATAGAAAATATTCCTACTCCCGCGATTTTGTTTGAAGATTTTTTTAATGAAGTCCTGGGGAAAGCGGCTAAAAATAGGGAATTGCCAGGCACGACCAATATCCATGATGCAGTGCTTTTTCTGAAGACGCTGATGACTGGCTTGCCATTAGCGTTTAAGACAAAGGATTTTAAAAGCCTTAAGTCTGATCAGAAGAAAATATTGAGGATTTTTTGGAAAGCTTTAGGCAGAAAAGACTATAGGGGTAACCAATGAGCATAAAAAAAGTAATAATAACAGCTATACTTGCAGGCCTTCTTTTTACGTCGGTTGTCCAGGCGCAAGGACAGGAAACACTCAACCTGAGTATGGAGCAGATGATAGAGAGAGCCGTAGCCGAAAGTGAAGCCTATCGGATCCAGGATAA
>JAQUQP010000121.1 GCA_028716025.1 bacterium
TTCCCTGGACCGTTGCGCTAAAAACGCGGCTATTTTTGACCCGGAAAAATTAAAATGGTTGAATGGCGAATATATTCGTCATAAACTGCGGCCGGAAGAACTGGTCCAATTGGGAATAAAATTCTTGGCCGCAAAAAAATTGATAGACGAAAGCACGGATTTAGAGTATATTAGCCAAGTTATTTCCCTGGAACGGGAGCGGATCAGGACTATAGGCGAATTACCGGAATTAGTAGATTTCTTTTTTAAAGAAAAGATAGAGTTGGCTGATGATAAAGCTCGCAAAACACTGGCCAAGCCTAATGTGAAAGAGATCTTAGCAAAAGTTGAAACTGAATTATCTCATACCCCGGATTTTTCAGTGGCCGGGCTGGAGCAAGTTATACGACAGTTATGCGAAACTAATAGTTATAAAACCGGGGAAGTGTTTCATCCGGTCCGTGTGGCTGTGAGCGGACGGACGACTGGCCCCGGATTATTTGAAATGCTTGCGGTTCTGGGCCGGGAACGAGTAGTAGCCCGGATCAAACAAACAGTAGAGAACATATAACTTGCGAGGGTGTAATGAGCGATGAATTAGAAAAAGAAAAAAATAAAGTAAATGAAGAAGAGCTTAGTTTCCTGAGCCTGGTCTATTCTTTGAGCCAGGCAGCCTGGTCCTGGTTGGGGAAACAGGCCCATCCAGTCAATAACCAGGTCCAGAAAGACCTGAAACAAGCCAGATCGATGATCGATATGTTGCGCATGCTGCAGAAGAAAACCCAAGGGAACCTTAATCCTAAAGAGCAGCAAATGATCGAAGGCATCTTAGCTGATCTGGAATTGAATTATGTCGAAGAATCCAGTAAGCCCGTTAGTAGTTAGTCGTTCGTGGTTGGTCGTAAAAGCATATAAATAACTACGAACGATGAACCACGACCCGCCAATTAATTGGCGGGGGACGACGAACGGTTTTAATGAAGCGATTGCCCGGTGGTGTAATTGGTAACACGTCTGCCTCTGGAGCAGAAGTCTCCTGGTTCGAGTCCAGGCCGGGCAGTTTAAAAAACTGTTGATAGATCGTAGTTTCAGCCAGAGGCTGATCCGCCTTTGGCGGAGATAGCAGATTGGAAAAACGAGAACAAAAAGGAGCTGGACGAGAAGCAAGGTCCGCCAGGCTTTAAGGCGGAAGTCCAGGCCGGGCAGCTTAAAAACTGCTGATAGTCTGTAAAATAGTTCTTTGTTTATGAGGTATCAGATGCATTTTCTAATACGTTGGGGAATCAATACTTTATCTTTGATTTTGACTGGTTATGTCGTCCCGGGAATTCACATTGACAGCCTTTGGGCGGCTTTGATGGCAGCGCTATTGCTGGGCTTGGTTAATGCTTTCATCAAGCCGGTGCTTATCTTATTAACACTGCCCATAAATGTATTAACTTTAGGATTGCTGACCTTTATCATTAATGGTATGTTGTTGAGTTTTGTCGCCTGGGCCATTCCGGGATTCATCATTGACGGATTTTTGTGGGCTATTGCGGGGGCGCTGATCCTCAGTATTATCAGTACTTTACTAAGCATTTTCATAGTTTCAACAAAATAAGTTCGGCGCCATCGTCTAATTGGTTAGGACGCTGCCCTCTCAAGGCAGAGCTTACGGGTTCGAGTCCCGTTGGCGCCACCATAAAAGCAGATAGCAGTTCGCGGACGGCAGACGGCGGGGAAGAACAGGACGAAATGATTTTGCACAACCATCAGGAGTGCGATCATGTTCAAAATGTTTGAGTTGTACATAGATGTTACCCGGCATAATAAAATATGCCTGGATTGGAATAACAAAATAAAGGTCTTATTATAAACCTGGGATTAATTATATCCCGGGTTTTTTGTTGATAAGAAAAAATAAATTAAGTAGTTGCTCCTGAAAGAATTAAAATTGTAGCCAGAATGGACTTTTTAGGAGCAACTAAAAAGGGAGGAACCCGTGGAATTTAATTTGGAAAGCTCCTTCAGTCAGATTATTAATGCGCTTTCGCAAATTATCGCCTTAGAGAACCATCAGCGTATCTTTCATGCCTGGCGCGTAGCTGTCCTGGCCACGGAAGTAGCCAGAAAAATAACCCCGGAAGATATTAACCAGGTTTTTTACGCCAGTTTGTTACACGACGTAGGAACGGTTAGTATTGACCATAATATTTTCAAACAGCTGTCCTTATCCCAGCAGTGGGCCCATCCGGTGGTCCTTGATCATCCGATCAAGGGGGCTAGAATAGTCCAGGAAATACCGGGGATGGAGCCAGCCGCGGAAATTATCATGGATCATCACGAGCGTTGGGATGGAGAAGGGTATCCCCATCGTAAACGGAATGAAGATATAAATTTTGGCGCCCAATGCCTGAGGATCGCTGATGCGTATGATTTTTGCCTGCAGGATAATCCCCAGCTTGATTATGACCAGGCAATGCATTGTTTAGGGGAACAAAAGAATAAGGAATTTTGTTCTTCGGTATATGAAGCTTTTGGCGAAGTCCTGGCGCATAACCAGTATTGCCGGGAAATAAACCAGGATGAGTTTTTGGAGGAAGCATTTATAGAATTGCAGCAAGGCCTGCCCCGGCTACAATGCCAGAGCAAAAGCGATGTTATCGGGGTCACCCTGCGGGTATTTGCCAGGGTCATTGACACTAAGCATCTCTATACCAGCGGCCATTCACAAAGAGTGTCGCAGTATTCCATGCTATTGGCGGAGGCCATGCATCTTGATCATGATGAGATCAGCCGGATAAAATGGGCCAGCCTGCTGCATGATGCCGGTAAAGTAGCCATACCGCAGGCTATTCTGAATAAACCAGGACCCTTAAATGAAGAGGAATTCGCTTTGGTCAAGAGACACCCGGAGATAACCGCGGAAATAATAAAATATATCGATGTTTTTAAAAACCTTGTGCCTACGGTGCGCCATCATCATGAGCATTTTGACGGACATGGTTATCCGGATAATCTGGAAACACAGCAAATACCGTACTTGTCCAGGATTATTACCGTAGCCGATGCCTTTGACGCTATGACCAGTCCTCGTCCATACCAAAGGATGAAAAGCATTCAGGAAGCCTTGGCTGAATTGGACCGGCAAAAAGGCAGACAATTCGACGGGGAGATCATCGAACAGGCCAAAGAGATCTTTATGGCTCTGACCGTGTAATACTTCGACTGCGCTCAGTATTGATCCTGAGTGGAAGCGAAGGATTTTCATCGTCAGAAGGCTCGTCGTAAAAAAGAATAATTTTTCTTGACAAGTCCAAAAGGATAGTGTATAAGAGACTTGAAGCATTTTTCTCATGATTACAAGACGAGGGGGGGTGAAGTTAAATGGCAGAGAAAGTAGCGAAAGTAGGTATTAAGAAACAGGCTGGGTATCTTTATTTCATTGACAAGCAGGGTGACGTCTCCAGAGCGAAAATGGCTCGCGGTGGTGAGAAGAAGAAAAAGAAAAAAAGATAGCTAAACAGTTTTTTAAGCAAACAGTTTTTGAGCTCCCATTCGGATAAACTAATGGGGGCTCGTTTTTGGATTAGTCTTATCCTTATTTTTTTTGTATTCATAGTTAACTAGTAATACAAAATAGTTAACAGTAAATGGTGTCCCAATGCGCTTAAATACCCACGAGATGGTTAAGGTTAGCCTTTTTGCCAGCTTGACCGCGGCCGGAAGTTTGATCTATATCCCTTTACCCTTCAACCTTGTGCCGATCACTTTACAGACTTTTTTTACCTATTTATCAGGGATCATACTCGGTCCGCTGCTGGGTCCGTTAAGCCAGCTGGTTTATATCCTGCTGGGGTGCCTCAATTTGCCGGTCTTTGCCGGTGGGACGGCCGGTTTAGGGATACTATTTGGCCCGACTGGCGGATATTTATGGGGGTTCCTGGCCGCCAGCGGCGTTATTGGCTTGATCTCCCGCGGCCAAAGAAATATTTGGCGGTTCACTCTGGCCCTGGTCATAGGAACCCTGGTGCTCTATATGTGCGGGTTGGCCCAATTGGTTTTAGTCGCTCATCTTTCCCCGGCTCAGGCCTTCTGGACCGGAATGGCTGTCTTTCTGCCTGGAGATCTCTTGAAGATAGTTTTAGCCTCCCAGGTAGCTTTAAAATTACCCCAGAAATTAATGCCTTTTTAACTCTTTTCTCCCTGCCGCACAATCCTCTTTTTTTCTCTTGAAATTAAAAAAACGATATGCTATCATAAAACAATAATCTATTACGGAATCTAATTCTGAAAGTGAGGTATTTTCTTTGCGTAAACCCATCCTTGCAGGTAACTGGAAAATGTACAAAACTACCCAGGAAGCAAAAGCCTTGGTAGAAGGATTAAAAAGCCGGGTAGGAACATTGAATGACCGGGAAGTAGTTGTTTGCCCTCCCTTTACCAGCCTGGTAACCGCGGCAGAAGCGCTCCGGGGCTCCAACCTGAAATTAGGCGCCCAAAATATGTATTGGGAAGACAAAGGTGCTTTTACCGGAGAGATCGCGCCGGGAATGCTGAAAGATACCGGTTGTGTCTATGTGATCATCGGGCACTCTGAACGCCGGCAGTACTTTGGTGAAACTGAGGTTACAGTCAATAAAAAAATGAAGAAAGCTTTCCAGTCGGGGTTGCTTCCTATCGTTTGTGTCGGAGAGACCCTGGCGGAACGGGAAAGTAATAGAACCTTCCAGATATTGGAACGCCAAATACGAGATGGCGCCAGCGGCCTTAGCCCGGAAGAAGCTAACAAACTGGTAGTCGCTTATGAACCGGTTTGGGCTATCGGTACCGGCAAAACCGCTACTCCCCAGCAGGCTGAGGAAGCGCATAAGTTCATTCGCCAGAAATTAGCAGAGGTATACACTCCGGCCATTGCTGAAGAGATCAGGATCTTGTACGGCGGCAGCGTCAAACCGGAAAATTGTAAAGAATTAATGGGTCAAGCTGATATAGACGGGGCTTTAGTAGGCGGAGCCAGCTTGGAAGTCGAATCATTCAGTAAAATAGTGAACTATTAGAAAACAATCCTGGAGTAGAGCATGATAATTGCCATTGGCAGTGACCATGGTGGAGTTGAGTTAAAAGAAAAAATCAAGGTTTTCTTAACCCAGGCCGGCTATGAAGTGAAAGATCTGGGCACCAATACCAAGGATAGCGTTGATTATCCTGATATCGCTTTACAGGTGGCTGAAGAGGTCTCGCAGGGTAAGTCTGAGCGGGGGATATTGTTATGCAAAACCGGGATTGGTATGTGTATTGCCGCCAATAAGGTTCCCCGGGTCCGGGCCGCTCTTTGCTGCCGGGCGGACCAAGCTAGATTAGCCAGTGAACATAATCAAGCCAATGTGCTTTGTTTAAGCGGCTTGACCAGTGAGTCGGAAATGGAACAAATGATCAAAGCCTGGCTGGAAACCCCTTTTGGCCGGGAAAGGCACCTGCGCCGTATCAATAAAATAGCTGAAATTGAAAAAAAATATATGAAAGAATAAAGATTGGTCCCGGCCATGGAATTCGACCAAAAATTAGCCCAAATTATTGATTACGCTGTATTGAAACCTGATACAACGAATGAGCATATTGACCAGGCGTGCCAGGAGGCCAGGAAATACCGTTTTGCCGCGGTCTGCGTTAATCCCAGTTATGTGCCGTTGGCCGCGAAATTACTGCACGGCAGCGGGGTTAAAGTCAGTGCCGTGATCGGTTTTCCTCTGGGCGCCAGCACTTCCACGGTGAAAAGCATAGAGGCGCGCAATGCCTTACTCAACGGGGCTGATGAAATTGATATGGTCTTGAATATCGGGGCTCTTAAATCGAATGAAACTGAGATCGTGAACGAAGAAATAAAAATGGTGCGTAACGTCACTAACGGTCATGTCCTGAAAATAATCCTGGAAACCTGCCTGCTCAACAAAGAAGAAAAAATCAAGGCTTGTGAGATCGCCAGCAGCCAGGGAGTTAATTTTATCAAGACTTCCACCGGTTTTAGTACCGGCGGAGCGACGGTTGAGGATATCAAACTGATCCGCCAGGTAGTGGGCATAGAAATGGGT
>JAQUQP010000122.1 GCA_028716025.1 bacterium
ATCAATATAAGCTTCTTCTAAACCGCCGGCCGCCGGTTGGCCATTCTTACTGATCACTTCTTTAACCGGTAGATTGTATTCTTTGGCAAACGCGAAATCACGGGTATCATGGGCTGGCACAGCCATTACTGCCCCGGTCCCATATTCCAGCAGGACATAATTAGCGATCCAGATCGGCACTTGATCATTAGTTACGGGATTTTGGCAATAAGCACCGATAAACATGCCCTCTTTCTTGATCTCATCAGAGGCGCGCATGATCTTATTCTGCTTTTTTACTTTATCCACGAACACGCGCACTGCTGCGTCTAATTTTGTCCCGGCAGTCAATTCTTCCACCAAAGGATGCTCAGGCGCCAGGACCATATAGGTGACGCCGCATAAAGTATCCGGCCGGGTAGTAAATACTTTGATCACCTGGTCCCGCCCGACCAGGGAAAAATCGATCTCTGTGCCATAACTCTTGCCGATCCAGTTTTCCTGCATGGCCAGGACTTTTGGCGCCCAGCCGTCCTTGATCAATTTGTGTCCGGACAGTATTTCTTCAGTATACGCTGTGGTTTTGAAATACCATTGCTCCAATTCCTTCTGATGCACTTCATGATCGCAACGCCAGCAGAGTCCCTGTTCGACTTGTTCATTGGCCAGCACTGTTTCGCAGGAGGGACAGAAATTCACCAGTGATTTTTTCCGGTACACCAGTCCCTTTTCCATTAATTTAATAAAAAACCATTGGTTCCATCTATAATAGCCTGGGTCACAGGTGGCAAATTCCCTGGACCAGTCATAACCAATGCCCATTTTCTTCAACTGACCAGCCATATAAGCGATATTTTCTTTGGTCCATTTCTCCGGATGGATCTTATTTTTTATAGCGGCATTTTCCGCCGGCAGGCCAAAAGCATCCCACCCGATCGGGTGCAGGACATTGTAACCTCTCATCTTCCGGTACCGGTTGATCAGGTCTCCCAACGTATAATTGCGCACATGCCCCATATGCAGGCGGCCGCTGGGGTATGGGAACATTTCCAGGATATAGAATTTTTTCTTATTTTTATCTTCCCGTGCCTGGAAAAGCTTGTTATCTGCCCAATATTTCTGCCATTTTGCTTCTATTTCCTGAGGATGATACGTTTGCTCCACCATTAAACAAACTCCTTAGTCTTCTTAAAAAATCTCTATAGCTGTAGATGTCCAACCAGAAGTCCAGCAAGCTATAAAGCTGTAGAGAAGCTTGCTCTTTATAGCTCTACAGCTGTACATCTATACAGCTGAAATCACGATTTAACCATATAGATAAGGAACTCCTTATTCCCGGCAGGGCCTGTTAACGGTGATTCAGTCACGCCTTTAATTTCCATGGCATTGATCTGGGAAAAGACCGTGATCCGGTCAATGATCTTTTGGTGCATAGCCGGATCCCTGACCACCCCGCCTTTACCCACATTTTTTGGCCCGGCCTCAAACTGTGGTTTGATCAAAGCGATAATCTCACCTTCCAGCTTGATCAACTTATATACCACCGGCAGTACCCTTTCCAGGGAAATAAAACTGACATCAATGGTCGCCAGGTCCGGGGTTTCCGGCACTATATCCTTTTCACAATACCGGATATTAGTCTCTTCAATATTAACTACCCGCGGGTCAAAACGCAATTTTACATCCAACTGGCCGTGCCCGACATCTATACAATACACTTTTTTAGCACCGTGTTTTAACAGGCAGTCGGTAAAACCGCCGGTTGAAGCCCCCACATCCAGGCAAGTCTTATTTTTCAGGTTAATATTAAAAACTTTGAGCGCTTTTTCCAGTTTATGTCCGCCGCGGGAAACATACATTAAGGGATGCTTTATATCTATTTCTGATTCTACTGAAACCATAGTGGCTGCTTTGATCACCGTATTACCATTTACCAGGACCTCGCCAGCCATGATCAGAGCCTGGGCTTTTTCGCGGCTTTCTGTTAATTCCCTGGTGACCATCAGTTGATCCAGCCGCATTTTGCCAGCATTTGCCATTATTATGATCCTTTGTTTCTTATTTCAGAAATTCTTTCGTTTGTTGGCAGATACCCTTGCCGGTCAAGCCGTACTTATCACGGAGTATCTGCATATTGCCATGCTCTATAAATTGATCAGGGAAGCCGAGTATCTTCACTCTCACACCCTGGGGTCCCATTAACTCGGCTATGGCGCTGCCAAATCCGCCGGCCACAACGTTTTCTTCAACCGTTACCAGGCACTTCACCTTTTTGGCTAAAGAAACGATCAGTTTTTCATCCAGGGGACTGGCAAAACGGGCATTGACCACGGTTGCCGAGATCTTATCTTTCAGCAGCATTTCTGCCGCTTCCAATGCCGGCTGGACCATTGTTCCTATGGCTAAAATACCCACATCTTCACCTTGCAGTAATATCTCAGCTTTACCGATCTCAATCTTTTTAAGTTCCTTATCCATTTTGACCCCCAGGCCCTTGCCGCGGGGATAGCGAATGGCAACCGGTCCTTTATGAGAGACCGCTGTATTGATCATATGCTGTAATTCGTTCTCATCTTTTGGCGACATAACCACCAGATTAGGGACAACTCGCATAAAGGACAGGTCAAATAACCCGTGATGCGTCGGGCCATCTTCGCCGACCACACCGGACCGGTCCAGTATAAATACCACCGGCAAATTCTGCAAGGCTATATCATGGATCACCTGGTCATAAGCCCGTTGCATAAAAGTTGAGTAAATAGAAACTACCGGCCGGTAACCGCTGGCAGCCAACCCGCCGGCAAAAACAACAGCGTGCCCTTCCGCGATCCCGACATCAAAAAAGCGGTTAGGGAACTCAGCCGCAAAATAATTCAAGCCGGTACCGTCGCTCATCGCCGCGGTAACGCCAATGATCCGGTCATTTTCCCTGGCCAGACGCACTATCGTCTTGCCAAAAACTTCAGTATAGGAAGTATCCTTGCTTTTGCGTTCAGCCTCACCGGTAATAATATTAAACTCGCCGATCCCATGGAATTTCGTTGGTTCTTTTTCTGCTGGTTTATAGCCTTTGCCTTTCTTGGTCACTACATGGATACAGACCGGACCGGTCATCCCCTTGACGGTTTCAAAGACTTCATTCAAACGATTAAGATCATGTCCTTCAAACGGCCCGAGATAGGCAAAGCCCATTTCTTCAAACAACATACCCGGGAAAAGCAGGACTTTAACTCTCTTAGCGATAGTCGTCATGCGCACACCCATGACTGACGTCCTGGTCAGGAAACGTTCCGCTTTCTTAGTCAATTTCTTATAAAGCCCGCCGGTGATGATCTTAGTCAAATACCCGGCAAAAGCGCCAATTTTACGAGAAATGAACATTTCATTATCATTCAGGATAACGATCATATCCTTGTTAATATGCCCGGCATTATTCATCGCTTCAAAAGCCAAGCCGCCCGTCATTGAACCGTCGCCAACCACAGCTATTACTTTGTAATTTTCTTTATGCAGGTCCCTGGCAACCGCCATACCCAGCGCCGCACTGATCGCGGTAGAGGCATGACCAACAACAAAAGTATCATACTCGCTCTCTTCAGGTTTAGGGAACCCGCTGATCCCGCCGTACTGCCGCAAGGTATGGAACTTATCCCGCCGGCCGGTCAATAGTTTATGGGCGTACGCCTGGTGCCCCACATCCCAGACTATTTTATCCTGCGGTGTATTAAAAGTATAATGCAAAGCAATGGTCAGCTCCACTGCTCCCAGGCTGGAAGCTAAATGGCCGCCGGTATGAGAAACAGTCTCAATAATTTTGTTCCTGATCTCTTCGGCTAATTGCGGCAGTAATTCTTTCTTGATCATTTTTAGATCTGCCGGTTTATCGATCTTATCTAAAATACTCATGAACCACCTATGCTAAATGAAATTCTAAGCACTAATATCTAAATTCTAAACAAATCCAAAACACTAAATCCAAATTTTCAAAACCTTGTACTTTTTTAATTTCGAACATTAGCTATTGTTTAGGATTTAGATATTCGAATTTAGGATTTGTATTTACTAGTATTCCCGTTCAACGATATAATCAGCCAGTGCTTCCAGGATATATTTCTCGCGGCCAAATGAAGTTAATGTTTTTTTGGCTTCAACGATCAATTGCGCTGCTTTGTTTTGCGACCATTCCAGGCCATATAATGAGACATAGGTCAGCTTCTTATTCTGCAGGTCACTGCCCTTTTTGCCTAATTTTTTCTTGTCACCAATGACATCCAGGACATCATCCATGATCTGGAAGGCTAACCCGATCTTTTCTGCGTACCGGGCCAGTGCTTTCAGCTGCTGCGCGGGAGCCCCGGCTAATATCGCGCCGGACAAGAGGCTCGCTTTGATCAGGGCCACGGTTTTATGGTCATGGATATACAGCAGGACTTGCTTTTTTTCCCCTACTGTTCCTTTGGTATCAGTACTCTGGTGAGTATCTACTAATTGCCCGCCGATCATACCTTGTACACCTGACAAGGAAGAAACCAGGGCAATTACCTTGAGCACATTATCCTTTGAAATTCCTTTGACCGCCGCGTTGGCACTGAGCAAGCCGAAGGCTTCGGTTAACAGTGCGTCGCCAGCCAGGATGGCTATATCCTCACCAAATTTTTTATGGCTGGTCAACATTCCCCGGCGGTAATCATCATTATCCATCGCCGGCAGGTCATCATGGATCAGGGAATACGTGTGAATATATTCTAACGCGCAAGCCGTAGGCATTACCTTCTTTTCAGTCCCGCCGCAGATCCGCGCGCCTTCCAGTACCAGGAAAGGTCTCAGGCGTTTGCCGCCAGCGAAAATACTGTAACGCATAGCCTGGTACATGAGCGGAGGATATTGCTCTTTTAAATATTTATTAAGCTCTGCATTAATGGTTAATGCTTTTTGATGCAGGTATTTTTTTAGGTTAAGATCAGAATAACTCGTTCCCATCAGCGTCTTCTTCTTTCTTGTTAAAAGGTTTCTTTTCCAGCTGTCCTTCTTTATTCTTCATCAAGACTTCAATTTTCTTTTCCGCTTCTTCCAATTTGCCGGAACACAGCCGTGACAACTTGATCCCCTCTTCAAATATCTTCAAGCTCTCATCCAACGCCAGCTCTCCTTCTTCCAACTGGGAGACTATCTTCTCCAGCCGCTCCAGCGCGTCCTCAAACCTGATCTTCTCGTTTCCTTCTTCCTTCACTTTAACCATCGAATCCTCCAAGTTAAGTTGCATCTGATATTTCAGGGAGCTGGTGTATTTTTGAGCGACATTGTCAATTTTAGTCAAAGCACGCTTGAAGCCAACGAGGGCATCTTTTGGTTGCTGGATGCCGAGACATGTTTGAGCCCTGTGGGCGAGTTGTGAGGCACCGAGTTGGCAAAAGAACTTTGACGCCTTGAAAATTGACACTCTAGCGAAAAAATTGCGCCAGCTTTCTGAAATGCTAAATTATTCTTTTACCTCTTTTACTGTCCCTGTGATCTCACCTTTGAAAAGCTTTATCTTTATATCGTCTTTAACCTTAATTTGCTTCGTCGAATTAATGATCTTTCCCGACGGCGCGTACACGATCGAATACCCGCGCTCCAGCACTCCCAATGGGCTGAACGCGTTCAGTTGCCCCGCCAAATAAGACATCTTTGTTTTCTTGCCCTCAAAATAATGTTCAAACTGGACCAGGAGCATATTTTCCATCTCTTTAAACTTATTCCGGTACACTTCAAAGAGATGACCGGATTTCTGGGCAATTCTTTCCAGCAACTCATCCACATGCTGTTGCAGTTCTTCCAGGCGTTCTAGCGGCCGGGTCAATACCGGTGAGGTGATCGCATGCTCTACCCGGAGTTTATAATTATCCACGACATGCGTAAAATACGTTACCAGCCTGTTTTGGGCATTTTGCACCCGCTCAACCAGGGTTTTCTTTTCCCGCACCACTAGTTCCGCGGCATTACTCGGTGTAGCTGCCCGCAGGTCAGCCACAAAATCAGCGATCGTCACATCATATTCATGTCCTACCGCGCTAATGACCGGAATA
>JAQUQP010000123.1 GCA_028716025.1 bacterium
GACCTGACCTATATCCTGCCGCAAAGCAGCTCCTGGGCATCGCTTATGTATCCCATCTCAACCGCTGGAGTGGATTACAGTAAACATAACTACCTGCAATTTTGGGTTTACGGCGAAGGAGTAGGCGAAAAACTACATGTTGAACTGGGCCGGGTCAGTGAAGATGCTGACGGCAGAGGCGGTTTTGAGAATGATGTGCCGTTAGACGGGCCGCTTAGATGGCCCAAAGGTTCGCCCAAAACTGAGGATTTGAACGGAAATGGTTTGCTGGATGTGGGAGAGGATATAGGTTGGGAATATGTCAATTCTGACGGCAGTATTACCCGGATCGGTGATGGGAACGGCCGGCTGGATACAGAGGATCTAGATGGGGACGGTATTTTAACCACAGTGGAAAATATTGCGACTACCACTAACCAGATTGATGTTAATTGGATCGGTTGGCGGCAGGTGATCATCCCCTTAACCGTTGATTCCAGTAATTTAACGGCCTGGCAAAACATAAAACATATGCGTTTCTGGCTGACCAGAGGTTCAGAAACCCGCCGCACTATCAGGATAGCGAAAATGGAGATCGTCGGTAACCGCTGGGATAAACCAATATTAAACGGAGCCGGGACTATGGATGTCGCGGTTAAAAGTAATGAAGATGATAGCAATGTTTCCCTGACAGATAACGGCGATTACCGCTGGCTTTACCGGGATACGGTCAATAAGGATATGGACGAGAATAATACGTTAGTGCTGCAATATGCAAATCTAGCCGCGGGGGAAGAAGGATATACTAAGAGGCAATTGTCTAAATCACTGGACCTGTCCAAACATAAGAAATTACGGTTTTTTGTGTACGGGGATAGCCAGGGCGAGGATTTTTACCTGCGGGTAGGATCTGATGATAGCAATTATTACGAATATCGCCAGACTATCAACTGGAACGGTTGGCAGCTGATCAGCATAGATCTGCCGGGTGAATTCACCAGTACCACGGGATTCCCCAACTTATCCAATATCTTACTGTTGCGCATGGGCATTATTGGCAAAGGCGTGGCTGGTCAACATGAGATTTGGGTGGATGAGATCCACGTGACAGACCCGGTTGAAGAAGTGGGCCTGGCCCAGAAGTATACGTTGGATTCCTCATATAAAGACATAGGTACGATGAATGCTAAGTATCGTTCAGTCAATGACAAGTTCACCATGGTTGGGGTACCTAAGGTCAACCAGGATATGACCGCGGAAAGCATCACCGGTACATTGACCAAGCTTCATATAAAAGAAGTGAACCTGCCCACCAGGTATAGCTGGGATAAAACTACCACCATCACGCCAACCACGTTCAGGACAGAGCTGTCCACTCTGGATGAAGGACGGGTGATCACTGATAATTTCAATGTGCAAACAACTTTAACCAAGGATGATCTGCCGCAACTGGGGCTTAGTTATACCCTTAATAAAACTGATTCTAACTTGCAGCAACAACTAAAAAAGACCTATACGTATGGTTCTACCCTCAACTATAGCAGTAAACCAAAGGTCTGGAAGCCGCTGAGCTTAACCCTGCCGGATGTTTTTAACAGCCATTATAACCGGATCCAGGGCTATACTTATTATGATAGTAACCTGAAAAGGAATGCCGGGTATGAGGACCTGCTTGAGCAAACAGATGACTGGTCAGTGACCCCGACATATATTTTCCAGTTTAAGTCTAAAACCGCGGCTAAAGTCCCGGCCGCTGCCGCATCAACCCCTAAAGTGGCCACGATCAATACCGGTACTTCAGGAGTAAGAAGCCCGACAGTATCTCCTGAATACGTCAACCGGTTGACCATAAATCCTTTATATAAGCGCCGCAAAACCGCGGAAACGAAAACATTTTATGATGACTTAACATTCAAACGCAAAAAGTCTGATTCACAAACAGTAGGATTAAATACGACAGTGGAATTGTTTAAATGGTTAGCCCCGACTTTTAAATATGCCATTAATACCACTGAAACCTACAACGTTGACGCTTCCAGCAAGAACGTCAATCGGTCATCGACAACAGAGATTTTCAATGTACTGAAAATGAGGGATCTCTGGTCCTGGCGACCGCTTGATTCTCTAAATATCAATAGCCGTTATAAGACAGACGAAGGGGATATCTACGATAATATGGACGCCTTGTATCCGACGATGAATAAATTATGGGTTAAAAAACAATTAGATTCGGGCGACTTAAAATCAACTAATCGGCTCATTACCTTTGAAAATACAGCCCGCTGGCTACCCTTTGATTTCCTTAACCTGAAAGGCGGTTGGCGTCCGATCAAGACCATTGATACTACCACAAAATATACCAAGTCCAATGAACATAGGATGACTACAGGAACTCCGTATGATTCATTCAGCAAGACTTTCCCTGATGTCATCCTGATCATCCGGGAACTGGAAAATTTCCCGGCTATGTCGGTTTTCCTGGAAGCCAGCCAGTTGGAACTGAAATATTACCTGAAAACCGTGGATAGAGTTGATATTTCCCTGACAAAAGAAAATTTCTGGGGAGCGAAGTGGCGGGGTAAGTTGTTCAAGAAATACACGTTGTTGCTGAATATGGACCAGACTAAAGCCAAGGAAACAGATCCTGCCGGGATCACGCTGCGCGATACTTTAACTGCTAA
This sequence comes from bacterium, assembly GCA_028716025.1. The sequence goes on from JAQUQP010000123.1 coordinate 2,661, forward strand.
CAAAAGTACCCAGGTTAATTTCCGCACAGCCAGGAATTTTATTTTTGTGTTGGGTTATGACGACCGGAAACAATCGGAAAAAGACCGCTATGGAGCGATCCTGCAGCAGGAATATACCCGCACCCCGATGATAAAAATGGAAAAAGACCTGGAATTCCCCAAAGGATTGCGAATACCTTTCACTAAAAAAGTATGGGACCTGAAGAATTTAGTCCATTTAACGGCGGCGCTGAAGACTATTATGCTGCGTAGTAATGTTGCCGAAAAGAATAATAACACCTTTTCTGCTTCCACCAGTGTAGATTATAATGTCAGTTATAATTTTGTGGTGACCCTGGGACTAGATGGGAGCATGGTGAAAAACAAAGAGCTTGATATCAATGACTATTATACCTATGGCGCGAATTTTAAGTTGCTGATCAGATTCTAAATATCTTAGTAAAGGAGAGGAACAGTTACCAGTAAGCACGAAGGGCTGTAAGAGCGAAGAGCAGTTAATCGTTATTACTAAAACAATATGAAGCAATATTTAAATATAATCCTAAATTCAATATTCCCGTTAAAGTGTGAAGTATGCCGGAAACAATTGCCGCTTAGCGCCGGGGCAAGAATTTGTCCCGGTTGTCATAAGAAAATATTGGAAATAGGGGACTACTACTGCCGCAAATGCGGTAAGGCAATACAGATTGATACGTCATTTTGTGTTGATTGCTCAGGTCAGGATCTGCTCTATTATGACAGCATCAGGGCAGCTGGGATTTATCAGGGGGTACTGCGGGAAGCTATCCAGGCTTTCAAGTATAATAGTAGAAGCTGTCTGGGACGGGAGTTGGGAGAATTCATGCTCAATTCCTACCGAAAACATTTCTCTTTGACCACTATTGATACTTTAATACCTGTTCCCTTGCATAAAAAGCAATTTGCTAAGAGACAGTATAATCAATCCGCGGTGCTGGCCGGTAATTTAAGCAAAGCCATCGGGATCCCGGTTTCCCCACAAGCCTTGTCCAGAACAAGAGAGACCCGGCCGCAGTATACCTTGAACAAACAGGAAAGAGCGAAGAATATCAAAAATGCCTTTCGGGTAAAAGAGGGAACTCAATTACCAGGAGCAAAGGTATTGGTAATAGATGATATTTGCACTACCGGTAGTACTATTAATGAGTGTGCCCGGGTACTTAAGCAGGCCGGAGTAATGGAAGTCCATGGTTTGGTTCTGGCCCATGGTTAAAAAGTCATTGACTTTTTAACCTGCCTGTGGCATACTAATAATCTTAATAAATACTTAATAAAAAAGGGAGGTAGTACACATGGCAGTAAAAGTAGGTATCAATGGATTTGGCCGTATTGGCCGGCTGGTCCTGAAAGCTGGTTTAGCCAATAAGAACCTGGAATTTGTGGCAGTCAATGACCTGACCGACGCGAAGACCCTGGCCCATTTGTTCAAGTATGATTCAACGTTCGGGATTTTCCCGGGGACAGTGGAAGCTAAAGACAATGCTATTGTAATTAATGGCAAAGAAATTAAGGTGTTGGCGGAAAAAGACCCGGCCAAACTACCCTGGAAAGCATTAGGAGTAGAGATTGCCATAGAGTCAACCGGCAGGTTTGTTGATGCCATAGGCGATCCGGCAAAAGGAAAACCCGGAGCCAATGCCCATATCCAGGCTGGCGCCAAAAAAGTAGTTATATCCGCCCCGGCGAAAAATGAAGATATCACCATAGTCATGGGTGTAAATGATGATAAGTATGATCCGGCTAAGCATCATATCCTGTCCAATGCCAGCTGCACCACCAATTGCCTGGCCCCGGCAGTGAAGGTGATCAGGGATGAGTTTGGCGTGAACAAAGGTTTCATGACCACGATCCATTCCTATACCAATGACCAGCCTATATTGGATTTTCCGCATAAGGATTTGCGTCGTGCCAGAGCCGGAGCCATCAGCATGATCCCGACCTCGACCGGAGCAGCCAAGGCTATTGGTTTAGTGATACCAGAACTGAAGGGCAAGCTTGACGGGTATTCCATGCGCGTCCCGACCCCGGATGTGTCTGTAGTTGACGTAGTTCTGGAAGTCGGTAAAGAATGCACTGCTGAAGAAGTGAACGCGGCTCTAAAGAAAGCCTCTGAAGGCAAGATGGGCAAGTATCTCGAATATTGCGAAGCTCCGCTTGTATCCAGGGATTTCCTGGGCAACCCGAAATCCAGCATCATCGATTCCCTCTGCACAAAAGCTATGGGGAATATGGTGAAAGTAGTAGCCTGGTATGACAATGAGTGGGGTTATTCCAACAGGGTCATTGACCTGGTAGATCTTATCATTAATAAAAAGTAACTTTTTGATTACACTGATTAAGAAAAGAGATTACACAGATTGGAGCTTTTGCTTCAATCTGTGTGGTCACTTTTAAGTGGAGGGGAAAGCAGATGGCGAAATTAAGTATAACCGATGTGGAATTGAGCAATAAAAAAGTGCTTATGCGGGTTGATTTTAATGTGCCACTGGATAAACAGCAGAGCATTACCGATGATACCAGGATCAAAGAAACACTGCCTTCAATCAAGTATCTCTTGGACAAAAAATGTGCCTTAGTTTTGTGCGCACATTTGGGCCGGCCAAAAGGCAAACCAGTCCCGGAAATGAGCCTTAAACCTTGTGCCGCGCGTTTAGCTAAGCTGATCGGGGTGAAAGTACAGATGGCTCCGGATTGCATCGGCGCGGAAACCAAAAAACTGGCTGATGCCCTGAGCTCCGGGGAGATCCTGTTACTGGAAAACCTGCGTTTCCATCCTGAAGAAGAAAAAAATGATCCGAATTTTGCTAAAGAATTAGCCTCCATGGCAGAAGTGTTTGTGCAAGACGCATTCGGTACGGTTCATCGTGCCCATGCTTCCACTGAAGGTGTGACTAGATATTTGCCTGCGTATGCCGGGTTCCTGTTAAAGAAAGAGATCGACTATCTCGGCAAGGCAGTAGAAAATCCGGATAAACCTTTTGTCGCCATTCTTGGCGGAGCCAAGATCAGCGGCAAGATCGATGTAATATCTAATTTATTAAACAAGGTAGATACCTTGATCGTTGGCGGGGCCATGACGTACACTTTTCTGAAAGCCCAGGGACTAAGCATCGGTAATTCCCTGGTAGAAGATGACCGCTTGGAGATGGCCAAAGAAGTACTCGTTAAAGCTAAAGAGAAGAAAGTAACGTTCCTGTTACCGATCGATCATTTAATAACGAATAAAGTGGAAGCCGGAGCCAAATCAGAAATAGTAGGAGAAAATATCCCGGCGGGAATGATCGGTGTGGATATCGGGCCAAAAACCATTGCGCTTTTTATTGAAGCTATTAAAAGGGCTAAGACCATTGTGTGGAATGGG
>JAQUQP010000124.1 GCA_028716025.1 bacterium
AAGATCATTGACCAGGCCGGTGATAGTGAACTTATGGCAGCCGCTCTTAAAGATAATGAAGGAATATATTTTGTGCCTGCTTTGCAGGGATTAGGAGCTCCTTACTGGGATCCGCGAGCCCGCGGTTTGATCATTGGTTTGACCAGAAAAACGACCAGGGCCAATATAGCCAGGGCCGCTCTGGAAGCGATGGCTTTCCAGGTGCGGGAAGTGGTCACTGAAATGCAGCAGTCCAGGCGGCAGAAGATGTCTGTATTGCGGGCAGATGGCGGGGCGTCAGCGAATAATTTTCTCCTGCAATTCCAAGCGGATATAGCCGGGATCGCTATCGAACGGACAACCATGAATGAAACTACTGCGCTAGGAGCAGCCGGGGTGAGCGGTCTCAGCGCTAAATTTTGGAGCAAAGAAGATTTTAGGAAAATAGCCACTAAGGATAAGGTGTTCACTCCGCGACTGGACGAAAAAATCGCGGCTGGATATTATGCCAAATGGCAGCAAGCTGTACAACGCAGCTTACACTGGGCATAAAAGACAGTAATAACGAGGAACAGTAAGATCGAAATGCAGTCAATTCGAAGGCAGCAAGAGCAAAAAGCAGTAAGTGCGAAGAGCAGTTGCCAGTAAAAGCAAGAAGCAGTTAACAAATGCGTTATGTTTAGGATTGACTGCTCCTCGTATTGACTGGCACATTGTATTCGAGGACTCGCGCACTTAAAACAGGAGGATCAGTTGGCACTCCGTGAAGAAATGGCAAGAACGGGTAATTGGCTCTTTAAATGGCGAAGCTATTTGCCCCTATTAATAATAATTTTGATCTTGTTGGCGATCCGTGATTCACACTATGCGGTTCTGGACCAAGCCTCTGACCGGCGGTGGGAAATGCTTTGCCTGCTAGTCTCCCTGATCGGTTTGGGTATCAGGATGGCTGCGGCCGGGTATGTGCCGGGGGGTACTTCTGTACGGGAAACTAAGGAGCAGGTAGCTGACGAACTTAATACCAATGGAGTGTATTCCGTGGTTAGGAACCCGCTTTATCTTGGTAACTTTGTTATTTGGTTTGGTATGTCATTGCTATTGCGCGAATGGTGGTTCAGCGTAACCATTGTCTTGATATTTTGGCTGTATTATGAAAGGATCATTTTTGCCGAAGAAGAATTCTTGCGTGAAAAATTTGGCCCTGCTTTTATGCAGTGGGCGGCGCACACTCCGGCTTTTATCCCTTGCCTGAAGAATTGGCAAAAACCGGGTATGCCTTTTTCTTTCCTGACCGTATTACGCCGCGAGATGTCTTCTTTTTTCGCGATCATATCATCCTTTATGATTATCGAACTGATCGGCGATTATGTTACTTACCGAAAAGTCGTTTTTGATAAATTATGGGTGGCCATTTTCGGTAGCAGCCTGGTCGTCTACTTGATATTAATAGTATTAAAACGATTGACCAGAATACTCCACGTCACGGGGAGATAACAGGGGTAGCTATGAAGACTTTTATGTTGGTCGCGATCAAAGAGGCACGAAAGAACCTGCGTGATATGCAAGGTGGACCTTTTGGCGCCTGCATCGTTAAAAGGGGACGGGTGATAGCAGCGTCTCGTAATACAGTTCTGAAGCATGATGCTACCTGCCATGCGGAAATCAATGCTATCAGGATAGCCGCGAAAAAATTGCGGACCTTTGATCTCAGCGGTTGTGAGATTTATTCCACTACTGAACCATGTCCAATGTGCTTTGCCGCTATCCACTGGGCCAGGATCGGAAAAATTTATTTTGGCACGAATATCGCTGACGTACAAAAAAGGGGATTTAACGAATTGACCATTAGCAATAGCCAATTAAAAAAAATCGGTCAAAGTGCGGTAAGAATAATCAAGGATCAGGCCAGAAAAGAATGCCTGGATCTATTAGCTGATTGGGACCGATTACCGAAAAAACGCACCTATTAGATAAGAGTGTTTTTCTCTTGCTTTTAGATATATTAAAAGGTAAAATTTATAAAATAGGACAAGCTAGGACAATAATCATGAAATATGCGTTTAAGACAGCTTTGCTGTTATTTTTTTTGTTGTTGCCGTACGCAGTCCAGGCTGAAGAATCCTTGATGCCGCGCTGGGGAGTAGGCTTGAATTATCCCGGTGCGGGTATTAAGTACCTGTTCAATGACAAGCTGTGCCTGGAACTGCGGGGACAATACGCGGAAGATATAGTTATTGGCGGGTTACGCGGTAATTACTACTTTAATCCTGACAGTAACGCGGTACTGTTTATGGGGATTGAATCGGATTATGTGAGTTTTAAAGGGGAGGAGAGCAAAGGCCATGGTTTCGCTGAGGAGCTGTATCTTGGCCTTGAATTTTTCCTAATGAGTTATTTTTCACTGCAAGTTGATCTTGGCCCGGCTTTCATAATCTTAAAAGATAAGGATTCTTCGCTTAGTGTCAGTGGTATTGAATATGTTGTTAATTTTGGGCTCAACTGGTACTTTGGCTCACGACAAAAAGAGAGCCCTCCTAGACCAAGAAATATCCTGGATGAAGAAGAATAAGGGTCGGATGAATGAAAAAATATCATCTCATAGCTATAATTTTGGCTTGGTCGCAGTTGAGCCTGACCTCGGCCTGGTCCGGAGGGATCTCTATGGGAATGACTGGCGCGATACAAAAAAAAGTAAAGGAACTGGATGCCAAGGTCCGGTCTGATAACGAAACAATTAGCGCGGAAAGGTCTCCCTCACTGGGAAAATATGAACCGGAAGACGGGAAAATACTGCTGGTCATCGGCCAGGATAAAACCGCGCATGACCAGTATATAACGGATATCGGGATCCCCGGAGGATTGATGTTTTATACTTCAGTTCAGCAATTAGAAGGTATCAGTATCCCGGTCCCATCAATTAGCGGCTCGTGGAATTTCCCGGTAAGTTTTACTGACTACCCGGATATGGCCATCCAGGTCGGTTTATGGATGTCCGGTACTACCGTCAATGGGAATGTCCTGGACCTGATCGATAATAGCGTCTATGACGCGAATCTGGATGCTCTCGGCAATTGGATAAAGAACTTAGCCCGGCCTGTTTATTTGCGGGTAGGATATGAATTTGACAATCCTGATTTTGGCTATGACGCGGAAAAATATGTACGGGCTTATAAGCATGTAGTAGATCACCTTCGCGCCCAGGGCATAACCAATGTGGCCTATGTCTGGCATTCTTATGCTTCCGCTAATTCCGTAACCGCGATCAACTGGTATCCGGGTGACGGTTACGTTGATTGGGTGGGGATATCATTTTTTGCGACAGATAATATTGCCCGCATGAATGATATAGCAGCCATCGCGGTCCAGCATGGAAAGCCGCTTATGATCGCGGAAGCTACACCGTATGGCATCGGGACATTATCCGGACAATCCTCATGGGATACTTGGTTTGATCCATTCTTCGATTATATCGCCGCTAAAAAAGTAAAATTGGTATCTTACATAAATTGGGACTGGGAAACCATTCCGCAATTCTACAACCAGGGCTGGGGCAATTGCCGGATTCAAAATAATCTCACGGTAAAAGGCAATTGGATCAGTGAGACCAGCCAGGCTAAATACTTACGTTCCTCTGCTACCCTGTATAGAGACCTTGGATACTAACGAGGGATCAAAGTGTTAAAAAAATATCTTTTTTTATTCTTTCCGGTTTTCTTCTTTTATTCCATCCTGAATGCCGCTGAAAACAAACTTACCATAATAACCACATTGTTCCCCATTTATGATTTTACGCGCAATGTCGGCCAAGATAAAATTAACGTTATCCTGTTATTGCCACCCGGAGTGGAAGCGCACAGCTATGAACCTTCAGCCGGAGATGTAGTCAAGGTAGCCAAAGCGGATATATTCATATACACCAGTAAAGCTATGGAACCCTGGGCCGAAAAATTTCTTCGCGGAGTGGATAATAAAAAGTTGGCAGTGCTGGAAGCCAGCGGGAATTCTCCGGACAATGATCCGCATACCTGGCTGGATTTTACTAAGTCTATGGCTATGGTTAATCGCATTCGTGACATCTTAGCGGCCAAAGATCCGGCTAACCGGGATTATTACTTAACTGCTGCGAAACAATACAATAAAAAGCTGGCCGAATTGGATTCTGACTATCAGGTAATATTGTCCCAATGCCGGGACAAAGTGTTGATCCAGAGCGGGCATTTGGCTTTTAGCTACCTGGCACGTCGTTATCATTTACAATATGTAGCTGCCTATAAAGGATTTTCCCCTGATGCCGAGCCGACGCCCAGGAATCTGGCTAAGCTGGTGGATATGATCAGGCAATACAAAGTGAAATATATTTTTTATGAAGAACTCGTTTCTCCGCGAGTGGCTGAAACCCTGGCGCAAGAAACGGGAGCGGGGCTTCTTAAACTTTCCGCGGCCCATAATGTATCCAGGGAAGAATTGGATAAAGGGATAACTTTCATTGATATCATGAAGGCTAATTTAACTAATCTTAGATTGGGATTATTATGTCAGTAATTTCTTTAACCGTGGACCGAATAACCGTGAAATATCAGGCCAACGAAGTATTAAGCGATATTTCATTTACCGCTCAAGCCGGGGATTATATCGGTATCGTGGGCCCTAATGGTTCCGGTAAAACTACCCTGGTCAGGACCATCCTGGGTTTGATCCCGCATGAGCGGGGAGAGATAAGCATCCTGGGAAGCCGGCAAAGCCAGTTCAAAGATTGGCAAAAAATAGGTTATTTGCCGCAAAAATTAACTTCCTTCAATCCGCGGTTCCCGGCAACGGTCAGGGAGGTCGTATCATATGGCCTTTTAGGCGGCAAAAAATTTCCCAAGCAGATATTTCGCACCGATGAAATAGCCATAGATAAAGCTCTGTCCATACTTGAGATCAGGAACATTAAGCATAAACTTGTCAGTGAACTCTCAGGCGGGCAACAACAGCGGGCCATGGTCGCCAGGGCTATCGTTGGTGATCCGGAATTATTGATCCTGGATGAGCCGACCACCGCTCTGGACCCGGAAACCCGGGAAAGATTTTACACGGTGCTGAAAGAATTGAACGAAAAAAGAAAAGTAACTATATTACTGGTCACTCATGATGTCGGCAGTATCGGGAAATATGCCGCGAAAATGCTCTATCTTGATAAAAAGATCATCTTTTATGGCGGTTTTGATAATTTTTGCGCGTCTCGGGATATTACCGAGTATTTTGGCGAGTATGCCCAGCATCTTATTTGTCACCGGCATGATCGGCCGAAATAAATTAATGAGAAGTAGGTTTAAACGTACACCAAAATTATTCTCGATAAGGGTTTCCTATGGAGCTATTCAAATTCCTGAGTTATGGTTTTATGCAGCGGGCTTTTATTGCTGGTTCGTTTATCGCGGCATTGTGCGCTATATTGGGAGTATTCTTAGTATTACGCCGTCTTTCCTTGATCGGCGACGGTTTATCGCATGTGACCTTTGGTGCCTTGGCTTTAGGGCTGGTCTTTAATGTTACTCCTGTATATATCGCTTTACCTTTAGTCGTTCTTAGCTCTTTAGGGATCATGAAGCTGACCGATGCCCAACACATTTACGGTGATGCAGCTATCGGTATTGTTTCGGCGCTGGGGATCGCCATTGGTATCCTTTTGGTGAGTATCACCAAAGGATTTAATATTGACCTATTCAGTTACCTGTTTGGCAATATCCTGGCGATCAGTAAAACTGAAGTGGGGATGTCCATAGCCCTGGCGGCGGCGGTTATTAGTATCGTAGTTTTGTTTTATTATGACCTGGTGGCTGTCACTTTTGACGAAGAGTGTGCCCAGGCTGAAGGTATAAACACCGCGGCGATCAATAAAATACTTGTCATCTTAACGGCGGTGACCGTGGTGCTAGCCATGAAAGTGGTAGGAATTATGCTGGTGTCGGCTTTACTGATAGTGCCTACTGTTACCGCTTTGCAAATAGCTAAAGGTTTTAAAATGACTTTACTGGTGGCAGTGATAGCGGCAGTACTTTCGGTC
>JAQUQP010000125.1 GCA_028716025.1 bacterium
TACCCCAGAGCCGAGGCGCCGGTTATAGCCAGGTTCACATTCCAGTCACTAACTGATCCATCTACTACGTATGCCTGCGCTAAGCTAGACACTAGAAGAGTCAATCCAACTACTAAAGTGCATACTATTCTCTTCATTTTACTATCTCCTTCTTCTCCGGTTCTTCCGGCTTTGTCCCCCTGCCAGTCCCGATAAGTCGGGACTAGGGGGATATCCACTATTAAGACAAATAAATACGTGAGATTAACAGTCAGTTAATCTCACGATATCGTGTCAACTAACGTCCCAAATTATCATACTATATAATAGTTGTTTTTTTTGATGATTTTTTGTGAATTGTAAGTTAGGTTCTTTACCTTAACTCAAAACTGCTTTTTCTATTTCATCTTCTCTGTCAACCAAAGCTTTACCCGAATCCCTTCTTGTATAGCGATATTAATATCGGCATACTTAAGGGATTTGGCTTTACGATATGCGTGCAATATTTCTACTTCATCTTTGGGAATACCATTTGATCTGCGCTCCTGCCTTCTCCGTTCCATTGCATGATCCATGACTTGCCTCCATTAATGGTTAGCATTAACAATCTTAAAGTAGCATAACATAGAGCGTTTGTCAAGAAGTTTTTACGAATATTATTGTTTTTATACGGTTTTTACCGATATTAAGTATTTAGTGCATTTCTTTTCTGGCAACATTATCCAATACAGCGACCAAATTTGACGCAAATTGGATGTTTTCAAATTTCTTAATCTCGTCGAGACTAGCTTGTACAGCGCCATTGCCTTGAGCTTTATGCTTGCTCATAATGACATCAAAAGCTTCAGCCAAGCCAACTATTTGCGCGTCCAGCGGTATCGCGCCTCCCTTCAACCCTTCCGGGTATCCCATACCGTTGTACCATTCATGATGATGTTTAATGATGGGACTGAATATTTGCAGGTATTCTACGTCTTTGACCATTTCTGAACCAAATTGAGGGTGCTTTTTCAATTCTTTGTATTCATCACGGGTTAATTTGTCAGTCTTGCTTAATATTCCATCATCCACATTTAATTTGCCGATATCATGCAACAATCCGGCCATGTTCAGCAGTTCGATCTTGTCGTCTTTAAATCCCAGTTCCTGGCCGATCAACCGGCAAAGTTTAGCCACTCTCGTACTATGCCCCAGGAACATGGGTATTTCTTTGCCTTCGATAGCCCGCACCATAGCCCTGACGATCAAGGCGCTCACATCCATCAATTCTTTCAAGTCATTGCCTTTAAGCTCTACCGCCGCTGTTTCCGCGTCCCGGTTGACAAACGAAGGATCAAGCTTCTTGTTCACTTCTGATTCCAGGATACGGTGATGACCGCCGGGGGTTTTAAATGATTTGATCTTACCCTGGTAAATGTAGTTCTTTACCGTCTGGACGCTGACCTTTAATACGTTGGCAACTTCTTTAATGGTTAGAACTCTATGTTCGCGAGGAATGTCTTCGATCATAATTCTACCCTCTATATTTTAAGTTCAGAGTTCTATACGTGTCTATCAAAAACAAAAAAAACGTGAAAAAATGCACGGGTTAATCTCACGTTTTGTGTCAACTAACGCTAAACTCTTTGTATTTTATTACTTATATACGCTTTTTATCTCTTCTTGTCAAGTATTTTCTTGAAAAATGTGTTTTTCCTTTTCTATCACTTATCAACGCTCTTACTGCCTTTCGTTCTTACTGGCAACTGCCTTTAGCATTTACTGGCAACCATCCCCATCACCATCGCTAAAGTCAACGGACTTGGATCCTGTACGTCTACCGAACTCCAGGCATCCATCATATATTGCTCTATATAGGCATACGGCAAATATCCATACCCGTCATCGCCCCAACTTTCAGACCACGAATTTTTAAATTTAACTAACTTCTTCTTATCATCATACCCAACCGGGCAGATAGCATGCCCGCCAAGAGAAGATTCCTTTCTGTTAGGCAATGGCACCACTCCATTTTTTGCGTCCATCATCCCGTTAAAGACCTCTACTCCTATCACTACCGGTCCTTTTTGTACCAAACTCATCTTCAGCTCTTGCAAATTTAAGATCCTGGCATAGGTTAAAACGCTGAACTTTTTGGCATTGTCTTTGGCCCCAGGCTTGGGCTTATCCTGCTGGTGCGGTTTGTACGGCCAGTACTTCTCCCGGCAAACTCCGTATTCTTTGAGTACTTTCATAGCGGTACGAATAGTAGTACCTTCGCCGTCAAAACCATCTATTTTCTTGCACTCATTATACAGGAACCGCGGAGACAATTCCACCAGCTTTTCATAATCCACCTGCTCCTGGTATTCTTTCATCCCCACGGTACTGGCAAATCCTACGCATGTGCCTTCATCTCCCTGGTCCCGCACCGGGGTCATCTTACTGGTATGATCAACTTTGGCCGGCATTTTCACCACTGGCAAATACGCCCGCATCAAGTAGTCTCTTTCATCCATCCTATCACGTACACATCCTAATCTAGTCATCAATTCTCCTCTTTAAAATATATCCTCATGCTTGCCGACCGCTGCTAAAAACGCTTTCTCGCCTTCCCTGCGATAAACCCCGCGATAGTTCATAGTAATACTAAACTCCCAATATCCCTCTGCTCCTTCGATCTTTTTATGTCTTAATGAAGGGTGTCTTTCATCTTTCAGCAGCATATCTATACACCAATATATTTTCTTCCTTATCTGCAGAGGAAGCTTCTTTATTACTTTTTGCTGAGAAACAGGAATGATTATCTCCTTGATCATTTCTCAGTATCCTTTTCCAGCTCCTTGCCAGTAGTATAAACCTTATACTGCCCTTTCTTCACTTCCTCTTCCGAGTTCTTTATGGCCTTTTGCCACTTTTCACTGAAAAAGTAGGATTGGTCCTTTTTGACAATACAAACTGGCGTCATTACAATTTCGCCATCTCGTACCATAAAATTTACTAACTCCCCTTCTTTCAGACCACTGATCTTGCGAATACTCTGAGGAATAGTCACCTGGTAGTGCCTGGCTATCTTACTTACTGTCGTAGACATGTTTTTCACCTCCAAAACAAATATAGCATATAATAGTATTTATGTCAATTACTATTTTACTATATAACTATATTATAATAAAAACACCCCAAGCTCCCGCCTGAGGTTTTGTTCTTTCCCTGATCCCCTGGTAACCTTCCTTTGCTTTCCTATCCGCCATCCGCTTATTCGGGCTCCTCGAAGGTGAATTTCAGTTATAATATATCGCTTCAACTACTTCATCTCAAAAACCAATCGCTTATGAAACACTTCTGCAAAACGTTTTAACGTACCTATGCATACATTTTCACGGCCGCTTTCCACCCTGGAAATGTATTGCTGGATTACCCCAAGCTTTTTAGCTAACTCCCCTTGAGTATACCCTGATTGTTGCCTCTGCTTTTTAAGTATCTGAGCTATATTTATCCTCTCAGGGATATCACCAGCTTCACGCCGAACTCTCAGACTAATCCCCTTTTCCTGCAATAATTCCCGTTCCTGTGTATATTGTGTTTGCCAGAAGGCAAGCTTATCTTTACTCCAAGCGTCTTTCTCCAGTCGTTTCCTGATCACTGGCCATTTCCGGCAAAAATCTGCCTGGCTAATAAAACTAAATACTATTTCCGGCTTCTGCACCCGAGACATTAATTTCCCGGCATATATAGAAAACCTTGGATTATCAGAGTCTTTCAGAATATCCCGAACTTCCTGCTCATTTAATCTTGTATCCCATAGCCAATTTACTTTCATAACCCACCCTACCTTTCTATCAATCCCGGCAGCATTCTCAAGATCTGCTCATCCAGATACCTGATCACATCAGCCGTATCGATATTTTCCACTAAATCTAATAATTCTAATTTTAAGTCTGTCCGGTTGAATCCTCTGTACCAAGCAGCAAAACGCTCTGCCTTTTCAGGGGAAAAATGCTCAAGAAAGAACTCTGACACCGGCTTGTGGTGTTTGGAGAGATAATAAATATCAAAAAAGTCTTTTGCCGTTTGCCTTCCAGTAGCGATCACTGTCCCGGTAATGCTTTTTCTTTTCTCGATGCCTATACTGGCTATTATTTTACGAGAATAAATATCTTCAATAGAATGAAGTCCCTTTTTAGGCCTTTTAAGGTTAGCGACATAATCCTGCACAAAATCTATCTTTAACTGATGCCCATCTTTAATCTCCATGAAATAAACTTTCATGGGCACCAGGCCCTTTTTATTCTGTTCAGCATCCAACATATACTTATAACCAGTCTTTTTTGATATAAAGCTCATGATTTCATCCGGTTGTTGCTGTTTATATCTCTGACTAAAGAAATCCAGATCTTCTGAAAATCTATGCTGATAATAGAACGCCAAAGCAGTGCCGCCAGTCAGATAGTAGTCTTTATATTTATCAGTAACTATTCGGGCTATCCTCTTCTGTTCCCTCTTGATCATATTGATTTTCTTATCCATATTACCCTCCGCTATAATAATACTACTTATAAGTAGTATTGTCAAGCAAATAAAAACACCCCAAGCTCCCGCCTGAGGTTTTTAGCCTTTCCTTATCAACGTATCAACTTATCTCCGCCAAAGGCGGATCAGCCTCTGGCTGAAACTTATCATCTTTTACTTAATGATCACCATCTTCCCCGTCTTTTCATGCCCTTCATCATCATAGGCATAATAGATATATACGCCACTGGCCACATCCTGACCGCTCTCATTCTTGGCATCCCAGAAAGTCACTCCATTTTGCTCTTCCAGCTCCCTGACCAGTTCTCCGGCTAAGTTAAATATTTTAACCTTTGCTTTATCTGTCAAATGCGAGATCGTGATCAATCCGCCGGCGGATTTTTTCCAGGGATTCGGGAAGCTCCGCACCCGGTCCAGGTTAATGACCGGGCCGCTCATTGTTTCCGCGCAGTTGGATATATCTGAAACATTACCCACCGGATCTACTGCCTTCATGGCAAAATAGTACTGGTGTTTGGCTAACAGGTTACGGACAAACATATGCTCTTTGGAACCGGCCGCTTTTGGCGTCGGCGTATCAGCCAGGGCATTAGCCAGATCCCAGGTGCTGGCATCAATATAGCCAACTGAATATTTCACGGTATAGCTCGCGGCTGTACCGGAAGCGCCATTATTTCCAGGCGCGGTCCAGCTCAGGATCACTTCCCCATCCACATTACCTGGTTCAGCGTAGAGGTCTCCTATTGTCGCCGGAGCGACAGCATCATTATTAGCAGCCAGAGTTTCAGTGACATTGGATATTACCGATGCATTACTATCACTATCGTAGCTCTTGACCGCGAAATAATACTTTTGTCCAGGCGTCAGATTAGTTACTATGAAAGCCTGCGGTTCCCCTGGATTGACCGGGGAAGGCGAAGTCGGGTATCTACCCGCGCCACTCCACTCTACTTCGCTTTCAGTAAAGACGCGCCATAGGTTCACTTCATATATATGATCCGTGGAATACCGTATTTCGTACTCTTTGACTTTAGCAGCATCGGCAGAGGATGGCGCGGTCCAGGATAAAATAACTGAACCATCGGTACTGCCAATTGTCCCGGCCAAGTCACTGATCTTCCCTGGAGGCGTACCACCCTTAGCTTTAGCAGTAGCTACATTTGATAATCCGGATATATTAGAGCCGGTATCAGAAGACTTAATGCCAAAATAATACCTTTGGTTAGCCGTCAGGCTCCCTATTGTAGCGCTTTGGTATGTCCCGGATACAATCGGGCTCGGCGTATTTAAGGCCTTTACGGCTAACGGCCAACCGCTATCGGTCAATGGTACTGTCGAGTATCTGATATCATATTCTTTCGCCTTGCCAACAACTCCGTCATTACCTGACGCGGTCCATCCTATCACCACTTCACCAATATCGGTTCCCGCAACAGCAGCCAGGTCAGCGAT
>JAQUQP010000126.1 GCA_028716025.1 bacterium
CGGATCAGCATATCAACCGTATCAATAATCGGAATGTACAATCCAACGATCAAGGCCAGCATTAATTTTACCATTTATAGCTCCACCCTACTTCCATGTAGCGCTGGTTCAATTGCACTGGTTCACGCCTTTTCTGGTAGTTGATCCCGGCGGTCAGCCACCAATTGCCTTGCAGGTTATATTTCCAGTTCAAACCATAAGTATCAGCTTTAAAATTTCCGATCTGGTCCACGCTTAAATAAGATTCTGAATTCGTGGCATACAGGAAAACCACTTCATTACGTATATCTGGGTAAAAACCGGCTTTAAGGATAAATGAATTATTGGCTACCGTATCGGTATTATTTGAACCGCTGAAGCTGGATACAGCGCGAAGTATTTTCCCATGCAAGTACAATTTGGAAGTTGGATAAAAATTAGCCCCGATAGCGTAGACAGAAACATTCGCATCTTCAAAGTTACTGTATTTATATCCTACCAACAGGGACAACCGGTCGATCAGGCTAAAATCGAATTCAGTATCGGCCAGAAATTTCGGAAAGGTCCATTTATCTGAAGAAAATCCGATGACCTGCTGTATTGCCAGGCGTTTAGTCACCTGGTACATCCCGCCTAGTTTCTGCAAGCTTTCATTCCGGTCATATTTTTGTTGATAAATAACATCAGCCAACAGCACCGAACGGTCAAGACCGCGATAAATATATACCAATTCGGTTCCCTTGGTAGGACTAAGATCAACAGAATCATTATAATAGTTTTCCAGAAAATAAGTGTTCTGGATCTCGTTTTTGGGATCAGCAGCCTGGGCTATTGCTGGCAACAATAAGAGAATTGCCAACAAGAACGTCAGTGCGCTTTTCTGGTGAATCATAGGCACCTGCCATTGCTAGAATTTTTCCTAAGATCTCTTCCTTGCTGAATTCAAAAACTCCGGGGTAGGCTTCAGCCGCGGCCAGGATAAACAGCAGGGAACGCAAACGTGAAGGGAAATGAGACACGCCAAATTCAGTCGTGAAATAGTGGAAATATTTCCGCTGCCCTTGTTCCACTGTGGCCAGGAAATCCCGCAACAGGGCATCCCTGGGTTGGATACTAACACCGCGTTTCATCATGATACCCGTACGCGGTATTTCCACTTCCCTATACTTGATGAGTTCCTGTAGAGCCGGGTCTTCGGCCATCTTTGATCCGGCCAAAGGCATCACACTGGGATTGATAGCGCACTCGCATCCTTTGTTGATATATTCCACGCATTTATTCAAGGTATAAATAATATCTTCCATCTGGCTGCGCGGTGAAACCAGGATAATATCGATAAAAGGTTTGATCCCGGCCCTTAAGGTAGCCTCTAATACTTCATCAATTCGGTTATGGATATTTTCCTTGCCATACTCACGCAGAATATTCCTGGAAAAAGATTCAATGCCATATCCGATCAAACGAAATCCAGCTTGCCGCATTGGCGCCAGGTAAACAGGATTCATGCAATCTACCCGGCAAGAGGCAATGAAAGAAATATCTTCCGGAATCGTCCCGTTTCTCCGGCATTTGGCCATTTCCTCAAACAGGGCGATAATGCGGTCGTCGCCTTTATGCACGAACATATCATCCTGGAAGATCAAGGTTTTAATATCCAGGTATAGCCGGGATATTTTTTTGACCATTTCCATGATATCCTGGGAGGATAACCTGACTACCTTTACGGTACACCCGCTATTAGCAGTATTGAGAAAATCAGTATAACTGCAGAAAGTACACTGCATCGGGCAATAATTAGAGGTCATTAACCTGACACTATGGATATCCCGTAAACGTTCAGCTTGCGCTTGTTTGGAAAGTTTTTCTCCTTGCGCCGATGGCAGCATTTTTTCCCAATAATCGGAAATAGGCATATCCTTATAAGGCAAGAAATCAGTGGCTTCTTTAAACAAGTTATAGGGTAAACCTGGATTGGGATTTTTCCTCAACTCTCCCGCAACACGATAGACCAAGCCGGGAATTCCATTTACATTAATCTGACCCTGCTGTTCTACATACTGGCACAGCTGCAGGAGCGCCAATTCCCCTTCTCCCATCAGGCAATAATCTATCGGAGAGTGGTCAAATACGGTCTCAGCTTCAAACGTAGCGCCAATGCCGCCGCCAATGCAGAGGGCTTCGGGACACCTTTTTTTGGCCAAATGAACGAGGGAAAGGTCATAAGGCAGCGTAAGGCTGGTCATAGAAAAACCAATAATGGCAGGGGAAAATTCAGATAGATACATATCCAGAGCCTGGAAAGAATCCGTATGGAGGTTGGGATCGTAAACCCGACAATCTATCCCATAATTTTTAAGGAATCCGCAAATCCGCCAGACGCCAAGAGGTGGCGCGTTGAAGGAAAACTCTCCTTTGGATGGATCATAGGGACCGACAAGCAATACTTTCATGACCGCCTCTTAATAAAAAAAGCTATAATGTATTGTAAAAACAACATTATAGCCTGTAACGTAATCACTCAACTATAGCAGATTAAAATCAATAAGAATAGTTTATTTCCGGTTAATTTATACTATTATTAAACCAATTTGTCAAGGGAAAAAATTAAAACAAAGTTGCTGTGTTTGGTTTAATTTCCAGTAATTCCATTAGTTGCAAGGCGTTTTTCACCGCTTTCCCCCCATGGCAATTGTTAAAAAAGAGGTAAGTAATCTTTGTTTTCGCGGAAACCCGCCTAATCTTAGGGACAAATTCTTCCAGTTCTTCCTTACTATATAAGTAATTGTACCGTTCGGCTATCGGGACATTGAACCAATGCGGATTGCGGCCATGAAAACGAAAATACCCGATATCACCTGTAACTTCCGTAACCATAGGCAGCAAACGGGGCAATTGTGGCTCATCCACACTGCACCAGCCAAAACCGTTCTCCTTAAGAAACTGGTATATTCCTGTTTTTGCCCAAGAATTGTTCCTAAACTCCACTACTACCGGTACTTTTCCCATTATTTCTTTGAACCGTGCAAGATAATCCCTGTTTTCTTCATTGTTATCGAACATAACCGGGAACTGGGCTAGTACAGCTCCCAATTGGTTATTCACGATCAAGGGTTCAATACCGCTTAAGAATTCTTCGAAAACATCCTGGTTATTCTTGAGTTGGCCATCTGCGGCCTTTAGATCATGGGTCATGGCTTTATTGGCTTTCACGGTGAATTGGAAATCACGGCGGGTTTTCCTGACCATACCGGCAATGGCTTTAGCAGAGGGTTGGCGGTAATAGGTAAAATTAAGCTCTACCGCGTTAAAACCAATTTCTTGTTCATAATAAGGGAGCATATTAACGGGAGCCAGAGATCTTGGATATATTTCTCCTTTCCAATCGGCAAAGGAATAACCGCTGGTCCCGATCTTAATCAGGTGATCCATAGCTACTCCGGTTCCGGCCGCCAAGTCCGCTGGGCTTTTTTTACCGAACGCGCATGTTTGGCCCGAAGCATTTTTTCCTTAGCCCGCTTGGACCGTTTGCGTTTCTGCCGCCGGATCTTTTCGATTCTGTGCTGCTCGGCTGATCTCCGGCCCAGTACTAACGCTTCTATTTTATCTACCAGTAACCGGCGCGCTAGGAAACGGTTTAGGATTTGCGACCGTTCTTGCTGGCATTTTATTTCCACACCCGATGGTATATGTTTTAAATAAACCGCAGTGGCTACTTTATTTACATTTTGTCCGCCTTTACCCTGGGAACGCACAAAATGCTCGACTAGATCTTGTTCTTTAACGCCTACCTTGGCCATTTTTCCAGCCAATACTTTTTCTTTTTCCGGACTTACGCCAAATAATCCCATTTTAAATCCTAACTATAATTACAAATTCCAAATGCTATTGCTTCGCTTATGGTAAATTAATGTAAAGATCTTACCTCTATTTGTAATAAGTTCCGCAGGAACGATGTAATTTGGTATTTAGAATTAGTAAGCTACCAGGGTTTTCCCGCCCGCACAGCTTCCACATAACTGCGTATTTCATTCTTCCTAAGAAGATCAGTTTCAGTAAATACGGCAGAATAACACTCCTTGGTCCCTTTAAAATATTGAGCGATGATCTGAGCGGTCACTTTCAACTTTTTGGCCCGCAGGTAACCAAGAACTATGAGATACTTGCCGTTTATATCTAAAGTAGCCGCTGATTCAAAACTGATCCCTTTGATACTGATGTCTACGGATTCTGCTTCAGCGATCACTTTGTTATCTTCTAGGGAAATGATCCCGATCCTTTCACGATCCTTGAATCTGGGCAAAGTCCTTTTATTGGCCATATCTTTCACCTCAACTCACAAGTTTATGGCTCAAGCAACTCAAAGCCAGTAGCCGTTTCTTTGATCCGATGGGCATGGTTATTAATTATCTCCAGCAAGATGACTTCTCCGACTTTCCAAGTCTCTATGCCCAGCCGGACACAGCCGGTAATAGTTTCCTGGTCACGACCAAGAGCGGCGTGCATATGTAATTTCGGTATTCCATCCTCATCGGGAAAGATGGTCCCTATCGCGACGATTTCATGGATCCCGTTCAAGACCTGATTAATGGTTTCTATGGGGATCGCGTCTTCCTGCCTGGGCCCAGCGACTATTGTGCCTCCGCCTTTAATGCCGCCTACCAGCAGACATATTCCCCGTTTTATTTCTTTGTCTTTGGCCAGGATTTCGATAGACTGCGGCAGCCAATCCCCTTCTTCCAGACGTACTACAAAAACCCGGCCGATATTGCCTTCTGAGTATTTCACTCTGCCCCGCTCTCTATTTTCCTATAATTTTTTTTCCATGACTATTGCCAATAATATCGTATCTTCCACAATATCCTGCTTAGTTCCTACCTTTTTAAATCCGTGCTTCGTGCAAAAACAAATTCCGCGCATATTATTCTCTTCAACTTCCGTCCGGATAGTTTTAATATATTCTATCTTTTTTACCACGTGCTCCAGTAGCAATGTTCCTATGCCCTGTCTTTGCTTTGCCGGTAAGACAAATAAGCGGGCCAATTGTAACGTAGTCGGTTCTATATGCATCGCTGTGGCTATACCGACAATAGCGCCGGTTTCGTCTTTCGCGGCCAAAAAGAGTACTTCGGGATTCATAATCTGGTTCTTCAACATTTCAGGATCAAGCCAAAACTCGGTGACCTTCATCATCGTTTCCGGGGATAAAAAAGAGTGATACGTATCTACCCACACTGTTTTGAGGACTTCGCTTACTGCCTGGATATCAAATATCCTGACTTCATCAATAGTGATCATAAGACACGATTCCCCTCACTTTCCCGCGGATTTTATTTTAAATTAGCGTAATAATTATATGGTTTAAATCCATTTTCCTGGTACTGTAATACCATCAAGTGAAGATGGGTAGGACTAGTTTTTTGTTCCGCTAATAAACCGGTGCGGCCGACTGTACCGATCACTTCACCTGCTTTCAACAATTGTCCGGGCTTGACCATGACTTTATCCAGGTGGGCATAATAAAAGATCATTTGCATGTTCGGATTATACAGCCAGACCGCGTTACCGCTGCGTATAGCGCTGCCATTTTGCCAGCCAGTATGGGTACCCAGCACCAGGCAATCCACCATAGCCACGGCAGGGACTGGTTTATGGGTACGATCATCAAGACAATCCTGGTCAACATCCCGGATAAAAATATCATGTGCCGGATGTCCGCCATGTTTATTACCGTCAAAAAAATCATATCCTTTTACGGGGCTGACTCCATAAACAATATCCGGCTGGTAAAGATCGCCATTATTACCCGCGATATCGTTCACCCCGGATCCCTGCACCGGAAAAATCCAGTTCTGCCCGTAAGCGAAACTATAACGCCGAGCTTGGGTCTCTACCTGGGCCATGATAACCGGCAACACCTTTCGCGCGGCAGTTTTATCGATCTGGCCATCCCGCACTGCCAATTCA
>JAQUQP010000127.1 GCA_028716025.1 bacterium
CCTTAATTGATACTTAGCGTCAATGTAACTTTCAAAAGCGGCAATATCATTGCCCATCTCCGTAAAGGTGGGGAGATATTCCGGTGGATCGATAAAATTACCTGATCCCGCGATATTAGGATCCCAAGGCCTGGTCACAGATTCCCATTGAGCGGTAGGGCCTGACCCCTGCGGTGACCATACACCGGCTTGCAATCCAAACACAATACTGAGAAGTTCGTTGGGAGTTATCAGGATATTGCTATCCACTTCATATCTCTTCTCAGTTTTCATTTCATAACCGCCGCCATCTTTACGGAACACATCATACATCTGATAGAAATTATTGAACCGGAAAGTCGTGGACCAGTCAGTATTTTTCCAATATTCGGGTTTCTTGATCATAATATTAATATCATCGGCGTAATTTTCGATAAACTTGCTGCTGTCAGGATCCAAAACGCGACGCTCGGTATTAGATTCCAAGCGGCGATAAGCAATAGTAAAATCCTTGTAACTGACATTCGTGAATACCTGGTAATCCGGTAAAGGATTCACTACAGTATGTCCATCCATTTTCCTAAAACTATACCCACCCCATTCTTCCACATATCTTGTCGCGCCCATATAATAGGTAGAATTGATCAAGAACTGATAGTTCAAGTCTTCTGAAGGTTTTTGCGCGTAGTTGATATTGTAACGGGCCATGGCATATTTTCCAACAACTATACTGGTTTGCAGGCCCTGGAATTGCTGGGCGCCCTTATGCACTATATTAATAGTGCCTTGTGTTCCTTGACCGCCCCATATTGAGGTATTAGGCCCTTTGATGATCTCGATCCTTTCGACATCGTCAAACGAGTTCGGCCAATTATTCTCGCCCAACCCCAAAAATGTCGGGAAAAGCATGCCATCATAAAGGAATAGGACCTTATCATTGGCATATCCGGATACGCCCCTAAGCACCAGGACTTCATCCTGTCCCTTGTACGTATGCCAACCGCCTTCGATCACTTCAAACAGGTCATTTATATTCCTGATCGCATACCTTTCCAGAAACTTTCCGGGTATAACCGTGACATTAGCCGCGGCTTCGTAGGTTTTCTCCGAACGTTTAGTCACGCCGGTGACGTTGTCTGAAAATATAAATTCTTCCTCTGTCCGCTCCTCCAAGCCCTCCGCGGCTGATAATTCAGCCTGAACCAAACTGCATAAAATGCCGCAAAATATCACCGCTAAAATCAATCGGTTGATCCTGATCTTCATCTGCTTCTCCTTTCTACGTAATTATCTATTTGTATTCCCATAAATATAAGCCGCCTCACGTTTGATCGCCGCGGGTATTTCCAGGGCTAGTTTCTCAGCTATAGCTAAATTCAATGAAACCTTGACTTGTCTTGGCATTACCGGCGGCAAGTCCGACGGCTTAGCTCCGTCAATTATCTTGAGCGCTATCTCCCCAGCCTGTCGGCCTAATTCCAGGTAATCGCAGTCAAAGGAAATGAGCGCGCCATCTTTGCTATAGAACCGGGATAATCCCACCACCGGGAATTTTTCCTTTATGCTTTCCTGCAATAAGTACCGCACGGATTGAGGAAAATAAATAGTTGTATCCGGCAACATAATAAAACATTCTATCTGCGGCCGGATATTCCTGAGCGCATCGGGGAATTGTTTTTCCGAAACGATCTTTTTAGATACCAGAGGCCAATCTAGCTCTTTACAGGTTTGCTGTAATTCAGCCAATTCGGCTGACGACTTTTCCGAATAGATCACGCCGATCTTTTTGTTTGCGCCATAGATCTTTTTCAAGTATTCCAGTTTAAGTTTAGCGGGGATGTCCATCAGCACTCCCGAGACATTCGGCGCTTCGATCATTTCCGGTTCAAGCACCAGCGCAAAGACAATGGGTATATCCTTGAAATTGGCCTGAGCCAGTTTAGTGGCCTTGGTCCCTAAGGTAAGAATAAAATCTGGTTTTTCGGCACTGATCTGGGCTAAGATCTTTTCCGGGGATTGTTCTTTCAATATATATTTTGAGATCCAAAGAGCCACGTTTTTTGCCGTTAAAAACGACTTAAAACCTTCCCAGGCTTGCTGGTATTGTTCATTATCGGAAGAATAGATAACCGAAACAATTACTCTTTCCGCGGCATAAACCCTATTTACCGCATAAAGAGGGCGAAAGGAAAAAAGACACAGGAAAACACAAACGATCAGGGTGGTAATTTTCATGTATCTGGGCTCCTCCGATTACCACAAATAACTGGCTTTAACCTCACCATAAATAGGATTGATCTCTACAAATGCAGCCGCATCCATAGCGCTGCCGGTAATATATTGCGAATTAAATACATTTTTACCGATGATGCTTATATTCAGATTTTTCAGCCAGACTTCCCTGGCCACGGCAGAAAGGTCAAGTTGCGCTCCGCCGTCAAAATAATAATTCAACAAACCGCCGCCGCTCCGGTCACCGCGCACCTGGATCTTCTGGTGAACCTTATAGACCCCGGAAAAACTATATTTTTCCGTAAGATCATAATAAGCGCCAACGCTTATGTTATAGCGCGGCACGGCAGCCTTATTGAAATCAGAATCAATTTCAGGGATGATCACTCCCGAACCGCTGGCTAATCCGGGGACGATGTTTGAGATCTTATTTTTCAACAGATGACTGCCGGATATGAATCCGCCCATATTCTTCCAGTCGTAAGAGATATTAGCTTCCACTCCTTTGACCTGATGATCACCGACATTAAAAAATCCGCGATATTGTCCGGCAACGACAAAAGGCCAGGCCGTCCCGGTATAAACAAAATTGACAAAATCATAAAGAGTCGCTTGATAGTAACTAGCCAGTACTTTCATATTTTTAATCGGTTTCCAATCAACTACAAACTCTGTCGATTTAGAGGTAGTTGCTTTTTGCGAACCTCTTTTATCGATATTTACCTGTTCCGAATATCGTTCAAAGGTGTTTAACCGGGTAAAAGCATGCTGATAGATACCCTTCAAGTAAAAATTCTCCCAAGGATTATAAACAACGGCCGCTTTGGGGAAAAAGCGATGCAGTTTTTCACGCTCATCCCGGAACTGGTCTCCGGGATTGAATTCTCCCACATAACGTCCGCCGCCGGTCAAAGTAACATTATCCCTAATTTTGTATTTAATATCGACATAGCCTTCTGCGGCGGCAATGTCGTTAGCCATTTCCGCGAAAGTCGGCAAGAACTCTGGAGGATTGTATATATTACCGGTATTAGGCACGTTAGGATCCCAATAACGCATGACCGGATTCCAGGCCGCTGATGGGCCGGAACCCTGCGGGCTCCAGATACTGCCTTGCGCTCCCAAGACCAGGTCCAGTCTATCGTTAAACGTTACCAGGATGTTCGTGTCTGCCTCATATCTTTTTTCTGTTTTCATTTCATAGTTGCTGGTTCCGGAATCTTCGGAAAAATTATGAAACACATCATACATCTGATAAAAATTGGCAAACCGGAATGTCGTTGTCCAAATAGTATTCTTAAATATTTCGGGCTTTTTTATGACCACATTTACATCGTCTGCAAAATTATCGATATAGATGTCCCGGTAGATCCTTGATGGGGTAATCTCTTCGCGATGCACTCTCTCTTCTAACCGACGGTAAGCTAAAGTAAAATCTTTATAACGCACATTGGCAAAAACCTGGTAATCCGGCAGGGGATTAAGCTGATTCGCGCCATCAATGATCCTCTGGCGAACTCCGCCATATTCTTCGATCCACCGCCGAGTCCCTTTATAATAGGTGGAATTTACCAACAGTTGGTAACTCAAATCTTCAGAAGGTTTTTGCGCGTAATTTATGTTATACCGGGCCATACCAAACTTACCGACGACCAGGCTGGTTTTCAAACCCGTGAACTGTTCCGCTCCCTTATGGATAACATTGATCGTCCCCTGGGTGCCCTGCCCTCCCCAAACTGAGGTATTTGGACCTTTAATGATCTCTATTTTTTCCACATCATCAAAGGTATTCGGCCAGTTATTCTCGCCCAATCCCAAAAATGTCGGGAAAAGCATCCCGTCATAGAGGAAAAGGATCTTATCATTGGCATAACCGGAGACACCGCGTAGAACCAATACCTCATCTACCCCTTTCATGGTATGCCATCCGCCTTCCAGCACTTCAAAAAGGTCATTCATATTCCTGATCGCGTAACGTTCCAGGAATTTTCCGGGTATCACGGTCACGTTAGCCGCAGCTTCATATGTTTTTTCTTCCCGTTTAGTAACTCCAATGACGACCTCTTCGAATAATATTTGCTCTTCGGTCATTTCTTCCATGGCAAAGACTCTCGGATTTATTAGCGTGACAGCTACCGCTAATAAAGCTATCACTTTTAGCCCTCTTAACATGCGTTTTTCTCCTTCTCGACCGTGGGTTACCAGAGATAACTAACTTTTACTTCATAATATTCAGGATTTATTTCCTGGAAATGACCCGGGTCCATAGCACTGCCGGTACCAAAATGGGAATTAAATACATTCTTACCGATAATATTTAAAGCCAATCCCTTAGTTAAAAGATCATGAAAATTAGCCGCCAGGTCAAGTTGCGTTCCACCGGTAAAATTATAACCGGACCAACCGCCGCCGTTCAGATCTCCGCGGACCTGTATTTTCTGATGTACTTTATAAATACCAGACAAGCTGCAATGCTTGTTCAAATCATAGTAAGTGCCCACATTGATATTATACCTGGGTACTGAAGATTTATTGAAATCACTGTCTATTTCAGTATCAATGACTCCCGTACCACCGGCCAGACCGGGGACAATATTGGCGATCTTATTCTTCAACAGATGGCTGCCGGAAATAAATCCGCCCATGTTTTTCCAATCATAAGAGATATTAGCTTCCACTCCTTTGACCTGATGATCACCAACATTGAAGAAACCCCGTATCTCTCCGGGACCGATAATCGGCCAACTGGTCCCGGTATATACAAAATTCACAAAATCATACAAAGTCGCTTGATAATAGCTGGCTAGGACTTTCATGTTGTTGATCGGCCGCCAGTCAAAAACTAATTCACTGGATTCGCTGGTGGTCGCTTTTTGACTGCCTCTCTTATCTACATTGATCTGTTCCGAGTATCTTTCCGTTGTATTCAACCGGGTAAAAGCCTGTTGATATATCCCTTTCACAGAGACGTTCGCCAGGGGATTATATACCACTGCCAATTTTGGGAAAAACTTATGAAGTTTTTCCCGCTCATCCCGGAATTGGTCTCCGGGATTGAATTCTCCGACATACCGGCCGCCGGCGGTAAAACTCAATTCTTTCAAGATATCATATTTAGCGTCAAGGTAGGTCTCCACTGCCGCGATATCATTACCCATTTCCGTAAAAGTGGGCAGGAATTCGGGAGGATCGATCACATTACCGCTTCCTGGCGTATTAGGATCCCAGCTCCGGGTCCAGGGATTCCAGGACACGGTAGGGCCGGAACCCTGCGGGCTCCAAACGCCTGCTTGCGCGCCAAAAATTACGCTTAATTTATCTAGCGGGATGACCAATAAATGGGAATCTATTTCATATCTCTTCTCCGCTTTCATTTCATACGTATCGGGGAGATCATTGGGATTAAAGTGAAATACGTCATACATCTGATAAAAGTTATTGAACCGGATAGTCGTGGTCCAATCGGAATTATTGAAATAATCCGGTTTCTTTATTATCGCGTTCACATCATCGGCATAATTTTCAATATATTTTTTCCGATAACTGCCATCATAGTTGGTAATGTGCTTGGTCACTCTTTCTTCTAACCGGCGGTAAGCCAGGGTAAATTCCTTATAGGTTACGTTGGCAAAAACCT
>JAQUQP010000128.1 GCA_028716025.1 bacterium
AGGGACCGAATTTTGCTATTGTCACAGCCTGTGCTACGGCCTCTCATTGTATTGGCGAATCAGCGGAAATAATCAAGCGCGGAGACGCTGATGTGATGATCAGCGGTGGTGGTGAGGGCGCGATCAGCCCGTTGGGTTTTGGCGGATTCTGTTCCATGAAAGCTATGTCTACCCGTAACGATGCGCCAAAGAAAGCTTCTCGGCCTTTTGATAAAGACCGGGATGGTTTTGTCATGGGGGAAGGATCCGGTATCCTGATCCTGGAAGAGCTAACCCATGCCCAGGCCAGAGGAGCTCATATTTATGGGGAAATAGCCGGTTATGCGGCTACTGGAGATGCATATCATATGAGCGCGCCAGAACCAACCGGCGAAGGGGCGTCCAAAGCCATGAGCCTGGCTTTGCAACGGGCTGGCTTAAAAGCACAGGATGTTGATTATGTCAATACGCATGGCACGAGTACTCCGATGGGAGACAAGATAGAAACTCAGGCGATTAAAAAAGTATTTGGCGAACATGCTTATAAGCTGGCGGTTGGTTCTACAAAATCCATGACCGGACATCTTTTAGGAGCGGCTGGTTCTGTAGAGGCGATCATCTGTTTGTTAGCGATGAAACATAAAGTTGTACCGCCAACCATTAATTTGGAAAACCCTGATCCCGAATGTGATTTGGATTACATTCCCAATAAAGCCCGGTCATTGGAGGTAAAAGTAGCTTTAAGCAATTCCTTCGGCTTTGGTGGGCATAACGGGGTTCTGGTCATGAAGAAATATGCGAAAACCTGAAGAGTTGGAAAAATTAATACCAGTACCTTTTATTAACAAAGATCTTTTGGTGCAGGCTCTTACTCATTCCTCTTATGTTCACGAGCATCCAGAATTGAGCGCCGACCAAAAGTATCTGCACTTTTTTTCCAATGAAAGGCTTGAATTTTTAGGGGATAGTATCCTCAATATGGTAGTTTGCCAGTATCTTTTTTTTACTTTGCCTCATTTGGAAGAGGGAGAACTGGCTAAGCTAAAGTCATACATTATCAGCCAGGAAACCCTTAACCGTTGGGCTCTTACGATCAATCTGGGAGAGTATTTACTGGTGGGCAAAGGCGAAGAAGTATCAGGCGGCAGGAAAAAAGCCAGCATACTTTCCGACGCCTTCGAAGCCTTGATCGGAGCCATGTTCCTGGATACGAACAATGTTAAGTCGATCACGGAATTTATCCTGAAATTTCTGGAAGAAGATAATGTTATTCGCAAGATCAAGCCTACTACGGTTGATTATAAAACAACTTTGCAGGAGAAACTGCAATCTCTTTTCCGCCGCTTGCCGACGTATAAGAATTATAAAGAATCAGGGCCTGACCATAATAAGTATTTTGCGGTAGATGTTTTTGTGGAAGATCGTTTGCTGGGACACGGCGAAGGAAGCAGTAAAAAAGAAGCAGAAATGGAAGCTGCCAAACAAGCTTTAGAAAAGCTGAAATAAAGTTATAAATGCTAAATTCTATCGCCCAAAGGGGTTTATTACAAATTTAGGTTATCATATAATAATATAGCATTAATGAAGTGAGTAATTTGAAATTTAGAATTGCAATTTAAAGGGGGGTAATAATGAACTACTTTTTAACGGACGAACAAAAAATGATAATTGACCTAGCGAACAAAGTGGCCGTAGAAAAAATCGCTCCAGTGACGGAAAAGTATGACGAAACCGGCGAATTTCCCTGGGATATTGTCAAAGTAATGAGTGATGCCGACTTGTTTGGATTATATATTCCCGAGGCCTACGGCGGAATGGGCGGCGGAGTGATGGAATTAGTAGTGGCGGTGGAAGAACTTTCCCGGGTTTGCGGCGGAATTTCTCTATCTTTGGCGGCTACGGCGCTAGGCACGTTCCCCATACTTTTATTTGGTACTGAAGAACAGAAAAAGAAATATCTGCCTCCTTTAGCTAAGGGAACAAAACTGGCTGCTTTCGGTTTGACCGAAGCTAATGCCGGTAGTGATGCGGGCGGCATTGAAACGACCGCCAAAAAAGACGGCGATTACTATATATTGAATGGAACCAAGCAATGGATCACTAATGGCGGTGAGGCAGAAACCTATACTGTTATAGCTATGACTGATAAAAAGAAAGGTGCCAGGGGAGCGACTGCGTTTATCCTGGAAAAGGGGATGCCTGGATTTTCTTTCGGCAAGAAAGAAAATAAGATGGGCATTAGGGCTTCAGCTACCAGAGAACTGGTATTCAATGACTGTAAAGTTCATAAAGACCAGATCCTGGGAAGGGAAGGAATGGGCTTCATCGTTGCTATGAAAACACTGGACCAGTCACGGCCCGGAGTAGCAGCGCAAGCATTGGGGATAGCACAAGGCGCTTTTGATAAAGCCATTGAATACGCTCGTCAACGAGTGCAATTCGGTAAGCCGGTAATTTCTTTTCAGGCAGTGAGCCATATGCTAGCGGACATGGCTACCCAGATCGAAGCCGCGCGGGCTCTGGTATATGAATGTTCACGCTTGATCGATTCAGGGGCTAAAGACGTTTCCAAGCTTTCAGCCATGGCCAAAGTATTTGCCAGTGATGTAGCCATGAAAGTGACGGTGGACGCGGTACAGGTATTTGGCGGTTACGGGTATATGAAAGAATACCCGGTTGAAAAAATGATGCGAGATGCCAAGATCACTCAGATATATGAAGGGACTAACCAGATCCAAAGGAACGTGATCGCGCAAGAACTGATCAAAGAGGCAGCAAGTAAGAAATAGACCAGACAACTATACTGAGCAAAGTCGAAGTATAGAGGAGTTTTACTTGCTTTATAACATCGAAAACATTCAAGACAAGCTCATTAGGGATATTTACGCCCGTTTTGTCATATTTGTCTTTGGTTTATTCAGTATCCTGGTCCAGAAGGCCCTGGGATTGCCTTCAAAGATCAATTTTATTTATAGCATCCTTGCAGTCATTATTTTTATAAACTTGCTGGTCTATTACCTGGTAAAAAAGAACCGCGTCAGCTATATCTCTGAGTATTTTATTTCCCTGGTCGATTTCATGATGATAAACTATGCGGTTTGGTCCTCCGGAGGATTGGAGAGCCGGTTATGGTTTATATTTATCATTGTCATTTTAATTGAAAGCATTTCCCTGAACCGTTCCCACCTGTTGTTCAATCTCATTCTTGCTTTTGTCACATATCCTACGATCGTATATTTTTATCAGCAAGGCGTCTTTGTGCCAAGAGAACTTAATTTACTGATCAGCCGCATGTTCTATATGGGTTTGGTCGGCTTGATCAGTATGATGTATATAAAAAAAATGATCATGCAGCAGACAGTGACGGAAAAATTAAATACTGATAATATCCGTCTTAATACCAAATTAGAAGAATTCAGCCAGGTTTTGAGCGATGAAGTAAATAAAGCTACGGATGACCTGAAAGATAAGATCAGAGAGATAGAAAGGTTATACAAAAAATTCAGGAACCTGTTCATTGATTTTGCCCGGGCGTTGAGCGCGGCAGTTGATGCACGCGATCCATATACTCATGGGCATAGTGAACGGGTCACCAAGATTACCTTCACTATAATGGAAGAATTGCAGCAGTTCTATGGAGAAATGGATATCAGCGAAGAGGTTAAAGAAACACTACTGATAGCGGCCTTACTGCATGATATCGGTAAACTGTCACTGCCTGACAATATCCTCCAAAAACCAGGCCCGTTGTCTCCAGAAGAGTGGGTAGTGATGAGAAAACATCCGGTTATCGGACAGAACATCATTAAGCCGATAGAAGATCTCCGGGCAGCCGGAACTATTATCAGGAGTCATCACGAACGTTTTGACGGTAAAGGATATCCCGATAATCTCTCCGGCGATGATATCCCGTTCTTAGCCAGGGTGATTTGCGTAGCTGACAGTTTTGATGCTATGACCAGTGACCGGCCATATCGTCCGCGAATGAAAACAGAGGAAGCTGTGGCTGAAGTGAAGCGTTGTGAAGGCGCCCAATTTGACCCAGCGGTGGTAAAAGCATTTTTAGCCGCTTATAAAAAAGGAACATTGTTTGTAATAGACTGATATCAAACAGGGAAAAGTTAAAGGAGAAAGAGGAATGAACATTGTAGTCTGTATTAAGCAGGTGCCGGGGACAACTGACGTAAAGATCAGCGAAAAAACCAATACCCTGGTAAGAGAAGGCGTAGAAAGTATCATTAATCCTTTTGATGTATATGCGATCGAGGAAGCTATCAGGATAAAGGAAAAAATAGGCGGTAAGATCACAATATTAAGCATGGGACCGCCTCAGGCCAAAGAAGCGATTAAAGAAGCCATAGCTATGGGCGCGGATGAGGGGATACTGCTTAGCGACCGGGCTTTTGCCGGCAGTGATACCTGGGCTACCGGATACACGTTGTCCATGGGTATAAAGAAGATCAGTGCATTTGACCTGATCATTTGCGGTAAGCAGGCTATTGACGGGGATACTGCGCAGGTTGGGCCAGGAGTAGCTGAAGCTTTGGGATTACCTTTTGTAGCCTATGTCCGTAAAATAGAAGAGATAAAAGAAGGCTATATACGCTGCGAAAGAATGATGGAAGAAGGTTATGAAGTTATTGAAATGTCTCTACCCGCGTTGATCACGGTAGTAAAGGAAATAAATGAACCTAGATTACCGAGTCTTAAAGGTATGATGAGAGCAAAAAAGGCCGAAATCGCTACATGGACATCCCAAGACCTGAATGCAATTCCTGGTAATATCGGATTGACCGGTTCTCCCACCCAGGTAGTTAAAATATTCTCACCGCCGCAGAGGCCGGGAGGAGAGATGATCCTGGGTGAGATTAATGAGCAGGCAGAAAAGTTGGTCGCCAAGCTCAGGGAATTGAAAATAGTTTAAAAAGCAATGCCAAATGACAAATTACTCGCTATACGTAGGAATGATGTAATTCAGAATTTAGAATTAAAAGGAGCTTTTAAGAGATGTCCATTAGGGTAATTAAAGAAAAATGTATTGGCTGTAAAATTTGTATCAAAAGCTGTCCATTCGGGATCATTACTATCGATAATAAATTGGCGATCATCGGTGACGGCTGTAATTTATGCGGGGCCTGCGTGCCAGCCTGTAAATTTAAAGCTATTGTCATAGAAAAAGAACAAAAAGCGATCAAGGATTATTCTGCTTATCGCGGGATCTGGGTCTTTGCTGAACAAAGAAAAGGAAAGATCGAGGGAGTAGCTTATGAATTATTGGGAGAAGGCCGTAAATTAGCCGATAAACTTCAAGTACCTCTTAGTGCTGTTTTGATCGGCGATAAAGTGACAGCGCAAGCCAATGAACTAATAGCTCATGGTGCGGATAAAGTATATGTCTATGATGACCCGGTCTTAAATAACTTCCAGGATGATTCCTATGGGGAAGTTTTTATAAAGCTGGTTGAAGAAGAGAAACCAGAGATAATACTGATAGGTGCCACATCCATAGGCCGGTCATTAGCTCCGAAAATTGCTTTTCGGATCCGGACCGGATTAACCGCTGACTGTACAGGCCTGGAAGTTGATCTGCTCAACAGAAATCTCATGCAGACCCGTCCGGCTTTCGGCGGGAACATTATGGCTACTATTATCTGTCCTAATTACCGTCCGCAAATAGCGACAGTGCGCCATAAAGTCATGAAAAAAGCCGCGCGTGATGCCGGTCATCAGGGAGAGATCATT
>JAQUQP010000129.1 GCA_028716025.1 bacterium
GATACTGCTGATCACTTTGGCTTTTTGCAAAGCTTTCATCGCATCAGGCATAGCTCCTACACCAGGCAGGACCACACCAGAAGCTTTTTGTATTATATCGGGACTGGCGGTGATCTTAACTTCGGCTCCCAAACTTTCCAGGGCTTTAGCTACACTGCGCAGGTTCCCCATTCCGTAATCGATTATGGCTATCATTTTAATGCAGTTGATTGTTGATTGAACGCTCCGATGTAACATCGGAGCTGGTAGTTGATAGAACAAACAAAAGCAGCTTTTTCTATCAACTATCAACTATGAACTATCAACTAGATCCTCCCCTTCGTGCTCGGTATTCCTTTAATCCTTGGATCGATCTTAGTGGCTGTATCCAAAGCCCTCGCCAGGGCCTTGAACAGCGCTTCCAAAATATGATGCAGATCCTCACCGGCTAAAATATCAATATGCGCGTTTATGCCCGCATGCTGGCAGAATGAACGCAGGAAATGCTTGGCATCCTCAAAACTGTATCCCTTTTTATTACGCAGAGGCAGCTTCACTGTTTTATCAACAGTGATGTAGAGTGACGGGCGGCCGCTGATATCCAGGGTGATCCTGGCCAAAGCTTCATCCATCGGCACTCCCGCGCCGGCAAACCGTTTGATGCCCTTTTTATCAGCCAGGGCCCGGTCAAAAGCCTGACCAAGGCAAATACCCACATCTTCATTGGTGTGATGAATATCCACATCCAGGTCCCCTTTAGCTTTGATCTCCAGGTCAAACAGGCCGTGTTTAGCGAATAAACCCAGCATATGATCCAGGAAAGCGATGCCGGTTTTGATATTATAATCCCCACGGCCGTCAATGGTCAGGTTTAGCTGTATCTTGGTTTCCCTGGTATCGCGTTTTATTGCCGCTGTGCGTTTAATCATTTTTTCCCTCTCATAAAGTTTTTGACCTCAGCTAGGAATTTCTTGTTTTCCGGCGGAGTACCCACAGTTACCCTTAAATAATCCCGCAGGTAGCTTTCGCTAAAGACTTTAACCAGGATCTTCTTTTTCAGCAGGTATTTATACAATTCCTGCGCCTGGGTGCATAAAAACAGGATAAAATTCGTTTCACTAGGGAACGGGGAAACCACTTTTTTTAATTCTTCCATCATGGCCGCGCGTTCCGCCTTGATAATGTCCACAGTTTTACTGATCCTCTTGCTGTTCTTGACGATGATCTCAGCTGCTGCCTGGCTCAGGGCATTTACATTGTAAGGCAGTTTTACTTTGGATACTTCTTTGATGACTTCCCGGCTGCCAACCATATACCCTACCCGCAAGCCAGCCAGGCCAAAGGCTTTAGATAAAGTCCTGAGGATAATAATATTTTCATATTCCGCTATCTGGTTGATAAATGACCGGTTAGAAAACTCAAAATAGGCTTCATCAATAACTACTATACCCCTGGATTTTTCAGCTATTTCAAGGATCTCATCCTTGTTAAAACAATTACTCGTAGGATTATTGGGATTGGCAATAAACACTACATCCGGATATTCTTTCAGGATCTTCCGCGCGTTCAGCTGGAAGTCTTCCTCCAGGAATACTTCCCTCTTGATGCCTCCGGTTATTTGCGCCAGCAGGCCATAAACAGTAAAGGTTGGGACCGGATACACTATCCGCTTGCCCCAACCCCCGAACGTCAATAATATCGCCAGGATCAATTCATCTGAGCCATTACCCAGCAGCACTTCTTCCGGTGATACTTTCAGGTATCCGGCAATAGCTTTGCGCAAGGCCATACCTTTGGCATCCGGATAACGGTTAAATGATACTTGCTTAATTCTCTGCAAGATCTTCTTTTTCAGGTCTCCCGGCAGGTCATAAGGGTTTTCCATAGCATCAAGTTTGAGATCATAGTTCACATCAGGCACAAAATACGGCTCGAGTGTCCTGATCTCCGGCCGGACCAATCCTTGGATATTAATTTTCACTTTTTGCCTCTTTGGATCACGCTGGAAGCATGGAACTTAAGGCCCTCTCTTTCAGCCAGGGCAATGATACTCTGGGCCGCCTTACCCAATGCTTTCTGCGTATATTCGATGATACTGGAATGCTTCATGAAATCAGCGCTGGATAAGCCGCTGGAAAAACGGGCCGTGCCCCCGGTCGGTAAAACATGGCTGGGGCCGGCAAAATAATCTCCTACCGCGGTCGGAGAGTAATGGCCGATAAAAATAGCGCCGGCTTGGGTGATCTTCTTGCTCAAGGTCCGCGCATCCCTGGTCAGCAACTCTACATGTTCAGGAGCCCGGGCATTGGTTAGGGCAATAATCTCATCCATAGTTTTCAGAACCTGGATCTTCACATTAGGGAACTTACCGATCTTGGTCTTAACCAGGTCAGCCAGTTTTTTAGAACTAGTGAGCAACATTGCTTCTGATCCGCTGGCATGCTCTGCCTGGGCCATAAGATCAGATACTACATATTCAGAACGGACCGAATCATCCGCAATTATGATCACTTCACTCGGACCGGCGATAGAATCAATACCCACTGTCCCGAATACCAGTTTTTTGGCCATAGCCACATACGAATTTCCCGGCCCAACGATCATGTCAACCTTGGGAATAGTCTCTGTGCCATACGCTAAAGCAGCGATAGCTTGCGCGCCGCCAATTGAATAGATCTCAGTTATCCCGCACATGGCTGCTGTCGCCAACACGTCATTAGTCACGTTACCCGGAGGTGTCACCATGGCGATCCGTTTCACCCCTGCTACCTGGGCCGGAACCGCTGTCATTAACACGGTAGAAGGATACGGGAATTTACCGCCAGGGATATACAAACCAGCGCTCTCTACAGGAGAGTATTTTTCACCCAAAGTCACGCCACCCCGGGTGATCGTCCAGGATTTGGGCAAGACCCGGCGCTGGAAAACCTCAATATTCTTCTTGACCTTCAAGACTGCCTGCTTAAATTCAACTGATACCCGGTTGAGGCTTTCTTCTATCACCTCTTCGGGGATACGCAGTGTTTTAGAGGTCAGGGAAAATCCGTCAAAGACCCTGGTGAACTTCAGCAGGGCTTTATCCCCGTCTTTTTGCACTTCTTCCAGTATAGCTTTCACCATTTTTTCAACATTTTCCATAGTAGCTCCATCAAAATACAGGTTGTTTTATTATACCATAAACAGGCTAAAATTACTTAGTTTCTGCTAAAAAAGTGCTTTCGTAGCGAAATTTTTAGTATCGAGCCGAAATAGAAGTTTATGAAGCGAGCATATCAATGATAGCGATATGTAAGCTGAATAAACTTTTATTGCAGGCCGATAATAAAAATTGCAGTAGAAATCGACTTTTTTAGTAGAAACTACTCGTGAATTCTCCTAATTTTTGCGCCTAATTTAGCCAATTTTGTTTCAATTCGCTCATAACCGCGGTCTAAATGGTAAATACGTGATATTTCTGTTTCCCCCCTGGCTACTAATCCAGCCAGGATTAAAGCCGCGCTGGCTCTCAGGTCTGTCGCCATGACCTGGGCACCGCTAAGGAATTTTACTCCCTTGACAAAAGCACTGTTCCCTTTAAGAACAATGTCCGCCCCCATTCTTTGCAGCTCGCCAACATGCATAAAGCGGTTCTCAAAGATGGTTTCCGTAAAAATACTCGTGCCGGGAGTGATAGACATCAAACTCATTACCTGGGCTTGCATGTCTGTCGGGAATCCGGGATAAGGCATGGTCTCTACTTCCACAGGTTTAATTTTAGGTGACCCGTCCACCAGGATATCGCCATCCCGCTCTTCTATCTCCACTCCGGTCATTTTTAGTTTTTCCACCAAGGCAGTCAAATGGTCAAGACGCCCGTTCTTGATCCGTATATCTCCTCCGGTAATAGCGCTGGCGACCATGAACGTGCCAGTCTCGATCCGGTCTGGAATTACGGCATGCGTCCCGCCACCCAGCTCTTTAACCCCTTTAATGGTAATCTCCCCGGTACCAGCCCCGCTGATCCGCGCTCCCAAAGTATTCAGGAAATCTGCCAGATCCACGATCTCTGGTTCCCGGGCGGCATTTTCGATCACCGTCTTGCCTTCAGCCAGGGCCGCAGCCATCATCAGGTTCTCGGTCGCCCCGACGCTGGGAAAATCCAGAATGATTTTGTTACCAACGAGTTTTTTCGCTTTTAAAATAACATACCCTTCCTTCATCTCTACCTTAGCACCTAATTTTTTAAACCCATCCAAATGGATATTGATCGGACGGAGCCCGATAGCGCATCCGCCTGGCAAAGCTACTTTTGCTTCACCCAGCCGGGCAAGCAACGGGCCTACAACTAAAACCGAGGCTCTCATGGTCTTGACCAGGTCATAGGGTGCCATATTTTTTAACTTACCCTTGGCCTGATAAACAAAATTATCTTTTTTCCCTTTGATATTCATACCAATGGCCCTGAGCACATCATTCATGGTGTTGATGTCCCGGAGCTGCGGTACATTGAGCAAGGTACATTCGGCATCAGTCAATAAAGTCGCTACCTGGATCGGTAACGTGGCATTCTTACTGCCGCTGATAGTCACTTCGCCCTTCAGTTTTTTCCCGCCGGTGATGATTATTTTATCCATAAAAACCTTTCGGTTGCGAATTACGCGAATTAGAAGATGCTAATTTCACGAAATTTTTATAATTATTCGAGATATTCGCTGTCATTCGAGTTATTCGTGATTTTTAGCTATTATTATTCTTTCAATTCCAGCATAATCTTTTTTAATTTCAATACTGCTGAAAAGCCGCTCTTTTTCCAGTAATTGCTTTATTTTCCCGGCTTGCCCATACCCTATCTCAAATGCCAGCAAGCCACCCGGCTGCAGGTAGTACCTGGCCTGGGGAATGATCTTGCGATAAAAATCCAGGCCATCTTTCCCGCCATAAAGAGCGGCTTTTGGTTCATATCCTACTTCCGGTTGCAGCGAAGAAAAATCTTTGGCATTGACATAGGGCGGATTAGATACTATAAAATCAAATTTTTCTTTCAACTTGGCAAACAAACTGCCCCTGATCAGTTTAACTTGTGTTTCTACCCTGTGTTTCTTAATATTCTTCCGGGCGATCCGGAGAGCTTTCGCTGAGGTATCTGTACCTACTATACTGGCCTGGTTAAGATTTTTTGCCAGGGCGACAACTATCGCGCCGCTCCCTACCCCGATCTCCAGTATTTTTGCTTTCCTATTTTCCACCCGCCAATTCGTGACTTTTAACTCGCTGACTTCCTTTATTACTTCTTCTACCAGTAATTCGGTTTCCGGCCGGGGAATGAGCGCTCCCCTGTCTATGAACAGGTCCAGGCCATAAAATTGCGCGTTCTTCAAGATGTAACTTGTTGGTATCCTCTGGCCACGCAAACCAATATATTTTTTAAAACAGGTTAAGTCTTTTTTAGCTGTTTCTTTTTCTTTTTTCAGGAACAAGTCCAGTTTATTCAGGCGCATGACCTGGGAGAGCAGTAATTGTGCCTCCAAGGCAGGTTCAGGCACTTTGGCCCTTGCCAACTGGTCAGTTCCCCAATCTAATAGCTCTCCAATCCGAGAACCGGTATTGGTTATAGTTTTCATGTGTCTTTGTGTTCCCGCAATTGTTTTAGTTTCGCTTCTTCTTCCACCGCCATCATTCCGTTGACCAGTTCGTCGATCTCACCTTCCATGATCGTCGGA
>JAQUQP010000130.1 GCA_028716025.1 bacterium
CCTGATAAAGAACGGCAGCCAAGGTGTCCCCAAGGGGCCTGGCGTACTGATCCAGCGCAGCTGCTTCGCGCAAATTATTGAGCGCCTCATGCAGCAACTCGGTGACGGCCCGCTGGGCGGACCCTTCATAAAGGAGGTCATAAGCAGCGCGGTAGAGGACAGATAACCGCTGGGTATTGGCGAGCAGGTTTTTTTCTTCCGCCAGGGCCAGATCCTCATCCGGGAAGGGATTGACCAGCTCGATTTCCTTAAGTTCATAACGGTAAAGATCTATTTTTCTGGTCCGCTCTCTGGCATTTTCTTCCATATTACGCAACCGGGTTTGCAGGGAGTGTAATTCTTGATACAAGGCAGTTGTTTCAGCTCTGACTTGCAGTAACTCGGCCCCCCCATATTCATCAAGTAATTCAATGTGCTTACGCGGATTGAGCAATGATTGCTGATGGTGCTGTCCATAGATGTCGATCAAAGTCTCCGCTATTTCCCTTAAGACTGCCAGACTGACCTGGCGGCCATTGACCCGGCAGACATTTTTGCCTGTCCTGCTCAATTCCCTGCCCAGAATCAGGGGTTCGCCAGGCTCCCCAGACAAACCATTTTCTTCTAATATATCTTGGGTCCTTTTATTTGACGTAATATTGAAGACAGCTTCAATCATGGCCCTTACCTCGCCACTTCTGATGTATTCGGTTAATCCAGGGCCACCGGTCACTACGCTGACCGCATCAATAATAATTGATTTACCGGCCCCGGTCTCCCCTGTCAGGAC
The DNA here is from genome assembly GCA_028716025.1 of bacterium. The sequence goes on from JAQUQP010000130.1 coordinate 770, forward strand.
GGTAAACCCGGGCGGTAAGTCAACTTCTAATTGTTCGATCAGGGCAAAATTCCGCATTATCAGCTTTTCCAGCAATTGTTTCACCTCTTAAGTTAAAAAAGAACTAAACCGTTCCATCATCTTCCGGGCACTGGTTTTTGGTTTCACTACGATGAGAATAGTATCATCCCCGGCTACCGTACCGATAATTTCCGGCCAGCCCTCATTATCAATGCCCACAGCTACCGCCTGGGCCGCTCCGGGTGTAGTTTTGACTACAATTATATTCTCACTCAAATCTAAACCGGTAACCGTATTCTTAAAGACCTGCCAGCCTTGGGGCCAATTATTTTCCGGTTTCTTTTCTCCCGGCACGGCGTACCGGTACCGGTTAGCGCCGGTGGCCACTTTGGCCAGGCGTAAATCCTTGATGTCCCGGGAAACCGTGGCCTGGGTAACATTGAATCCGGCCCGTTTTAATTCCCCAGCTAAATCGGCCTGGGTCTCTATTGTTTTCTCGGAAATTATCTCCATTATTTTTCGACGTCGGCGGTTTTTCATCTGTTTGCCCCCTCTGTTGGCGCCGGTTGATTCCGTTCGATAATTATTAAGCCGGGGGCGTGGCGGCGGTTAAGGTAATTTACCTGCCCGGCACAGTATTCTGTTTTGTCAATCCCGGTCAGGAATCCTTCCAAACAGGCCAGTTCTTCCTGGCCACCAGGATGCCCGGTGTACACCACCAAACAGACAATCCCACCCGGGCGCAGGATTTTCAGGCTTCCTTGCACCGCCTGGACCGTTGATTGCGGTCGGGTAACCAGACGGTGGTCCCCCCCGGGCAGGTAACCTAAGTTAAACACCACCGCATCAACCGGTTCCAAGACCAGTTCGGCCATATGTTCGTGTCCTTGATGAAAAAACGTAACTAGATCCTGCTGATACCCGTGTGCACAGATCAACTGAGCAGCCTGGGCCAGAGCCTGGGCTTGAATATCAAATCCGTATATCCGCCCTGTTGGGGCTACTAACTCAGCTAACAAAAGGGTGTCATGGCCATTCCCAACCGTCGCATCCACCGCAACATCACCCGGCTTGAGGGTCCGGGTGAGGAAATTATGGGCCAGCGTCACGGTGTTTGGTAACAAAGTAAACATTGGTTAGCTCTCTTCTCCTTTTAACTTGGTCCGCAATATTTCATAAAAATTTCGTTGGTTTAGTTTCATGAATTTAGCATTATATGGAGCTCTTTTGACAATAATCTCGTCAAAAGGGTTTAATGGAAACCCGCTCTGCCCATCGATCGTCAGCATTACTTCAGCCTGGGTAGCCTGTAACTCCACCCTGATCGTACCGGCGCTATCAATCACAATAGGGATCGAATACAGCGTATGCGGGCAAATCGGGGTAACGATCATCAGGTTGAGATCAGGAAAGACCAGCGGTCCGCCGGCCGACAAAGAATAGGCGGTCGATCCGGTCGGGGTTGAGATAATCAACCCATCAGCCGGATAAATATCCACAAATTCATTGTTAATAAATGTCTTTAAGCGAATCAACCTGGCAAAAGCGCCCTTGGTGACCACCGCATCATTCAGGCCGTAAAACTTGGCAGTTTCTACCCCTTTACGCACTACCGCGGCTTCAATCATTATCCGTTCTTCAATGGTGAATTGGCCGGAGACCAATTTCTCCAGGGCTGAACTAATATCAGGCTGTTCTATTTCGGTCAAGAACCCCAGCTGGCCTAGATTGATCCCAAACATAGGGATACCAAACCGGGCAATCAACCGGGCAGTATTTAAAATTGTGCCATCACCGCCCAAGGCAATGATACACTCAACTTCCCGGGCCAGATCAGTCTCCGAACAACCGACCACTCCGCCGCCAACCGCTTCGGAGTAAGAACCGGCGACCATAACCTGTTTGCCGTGTTTATGCAACCACTGGATAATCTGCCGGGTAATCGACTGGGCTTCAGTTTTTTCGTAATTAATGATCAGCCCGATGTTTTTCATTATTTCCGCCTCCGGAATGGTTAATTCTAAACTTACTAAGTTCTACAAAAACTAATTCTACAAAAGCCAATTAAACTCCTGTATACAAATTTTTGCATGCTTCAAGGATATTGTATAGTGTTGGCGAATATAAAACAATACCCTAATAACCTTTTGGAGAGTGGTTCCGTGGAAAGAAAAGTATGCAAAAAGGCCATCTTTATTTTCCTGGCCATGGCTGTGCTCCTGATTGCCGGCTGCGCCAAGCCCAGCCAACCCAAAGAAAACCCGCAAACCCCTGAGGGACCTGATACAACCCATTTGCGAGGGGAAAACAACAGCTTGGGGGTAGCAGTCAGCCGGGAAATCAAATCCCTGTCCGGCATGAACATCAATGGGCGAGACGGTTATGAAGTGGTCAGTCTGCAGGTGAGTATCGACAACAACAGCAAAAAAAGCGTCATCATTTCCCCGGCTTATGTAAGCTTACAGACACTCGATGGCGCCATCTATAAGTACTCGGCCCAACTCACCCAATCTCTGACTGGGAAGGCCGCCTTCAAGGAAGCCAAGGTGGCGACCGAGTGCCGGGGTGGCGGGCTGCTGATTTTCGAGCTGAAAAAAGGCGCTATACCCGAGAGTATTACTTACAACGATCAGGCCGGACACAACATCCCGATTAAATTTCCGCAAGACAACAAGCCAAAGACCATTTAACACGACTGCAATAAAAACGTAGGAGCGCTCACAAGATTTTAATTCTGTGGGCGCTCCCTAGATTTATCTCTTAAGTTTTTGCCAGATGTCTTCAAACACATCTGTAAATTTAATACCATAGCGTTCCACTATATTCATGAAGATTTTGACCATGATAGTACTTACGATGATAATGGTTACCCATCTAAAAATATTATACATCCAAGACCGTCCTTTAATGTTTTATGGTATATAAGACGTGCCAAATCTGGTGTAGCCACTAACATTCGTAGAGCTTATCTTAACGCCACCTATATCCTTAATGCCAAAATAGCATCCAACTGTATAATTGTAGTCCATCTGTAAATATGATTTGGTAGTTGAAGGATAAACGCACTTGTTAGTTAGTTTGTATATATTATCTATTTGATAATAGTAAAGCGCAGGATCGGACTTTACTATTATATTCGCTCCGTACGCAGCTGTCCAATATTTTAATGTACCACTTTTATAGTATTTCCCGGTAGCAGAATAATTCATGACCAACGAGGAGGTAATTGTGACATCTCGGTTAACGGTTGCAACTCCAGTGATCGCCGTAGCAGTAATAGAATCATCCTTCGTTAAATTCTCATTATTATTTCTTTGGTTCCATTTTCAGGTTATCTGATTTGTATCTTTTTATAATTCTTTTATACTTTAACATTGCTGTTTGATTTTCCCTTAATTTTTTTCTTTGTTTTTTTAATAAATCCTTTTTTTTAACACGATTACTTGTCGTAATATTATGTTAAACATCGACAATATTTTACTAATTTATCATTATTGAAAATTTCAATCACCAATTCTTGATTTGTTTATAAAATTGTCTTTCCATAATAAAAATCCCTCTTTACACTATAAATTCAAAATACTGTCGACAATGTCGGCAGTATTTTGAATTTTCTCCATTGGATATTGAAAGGATTGCTTTACTTGTCGAATTAATATTTAGGTCAACAATAATCGAGGCGATCTTTATTCTAAAGAAGAACCCGTGTCTAGGGGTCAGTAGTGCTTGTTCTTCACGATCTTCATTAACTTAGATCATGAGATTGCGTTTATATTTATATGCCCGGTGTTGGGCCATTTTCTTTATGTATTTATTCTTTGGTATTAGCCTACACATGGGTTCTATCGATAGATACTATATCTGTCATACAAAAATAATGGTTTCCATCAGTCTTCGTACGAAAATATTCTCGAAAAGATCTCGTTTCATAATTTTTGCTGTATGTTGATAAACATTACTTTAACCTGATTGCTTATTTTTTATTTTAGCATTTTCTCCAGCTCTTTATTCTTTGCCTCCGTATATTTCATGATTTTGGTTGAATAGCCAAAGTTATGGACCCCTTTGCTGCCGTCGGATACGACAAACGAAAGGTTGGTATAGACAATATTATAAACCGCTTGGGCCTGGCTTATATCCTGGCCTTTCTTTTTCCGGTTATTCATTTTCTCTTGTGAGAGGCGCAGGCTTTTCTCTAACCGCTGGCAGCTATCTTCAATCTGGCCTTGCATTTTAGCCACTTCCTTGGCAAACTGCTCTTCAGACTGGTCCGCGTGACACATTACACAAATGCTCTCCGAATGTTCCTTTAAGGCATCAGCCGGGGTCAATCCTTTAAAAGTATGGGCTTCATTGGGCATATGGCATTCGATGCAAGTTAATCCGGAGGTATACTTGATATCCGGCGTATTGGTGACCCCGATCGCCCCGTAACCAAGAAACATCTCTTTTTGCGGGTGGTGGAGGGTTTCTCCGACCACGATTTCCCCCCCGTTATTATGACAGGTGGTGCACGTTTCCAGGGGATCTAAGCGGAGTTTGAATTCGGCGGCGTCCATTTCATGACAGACGGCACAGGTGATAGACAGCTTGAGGGTCTTCGGGTCGGGTTTTTGGTCTGGTGGAGCAAGAAAATAATCGGCTGACATACACTGGTAACATCGGGGTTCTTTCACCTCATCAGATTCCCGCAAGTGTTTCAGGGTTTCGGTGTGGCCGCTGGTGGCAAATTGTTCCTTAATTGGTATGTAGATATCAACCATCTTTTGTTTTTTTAGCTCCTGGAACGCTTTAACCTG
>JAQUQP010000131.1 GCA_028716025.1 bacterium
ATAATTATAACTATCTCAACCGGGAAGATGAGACCAAGCGGTTCATCAGGGTGAGAGGGATAAAATACCTGCTGGAAGACAAGCTAACGCTATCCGGCGGGATCAGGCTGGAACAAATGGATGAACGGCAGCAAGATAGGTACAGGACGCAGAATAAGGCGGATTTGGGCCTGAAATACAAGGTAGACATGTCATGGATAGAAAGCGTGAGTATAAAGGCGGAAAAGGGCCATGGCGACACCAAGGATGAGGATAATGACCTGGACTTGGATTACCGGTATTGGCAAGGGAGCGTAAAGACCTGGCATACTATAGGCGGGGAGATCAAGACTGACCTGGCTTATGAATATATGAAGAAGGATTATTTACTGGCGAATAATGATTTCCAGGAGTTCAGCTTTAGCAATGGTTGGAATTATGAATGGCTGTCCCTGGACCTGAAACATAAGGAAGTGGCGTACGGGGACAAGGTGAACAGCAATTACCGCCGGGAGACGCTGGGAGTAGGCGTGCGATATGCCAAGCGGCTGGACTGGAATGCTCGGGCTGGGATAGAAGGGAATTATTACCTGTATGAGAATGGCCTAAATGATAAAGACAGGTACTATGTGACAGCAGGCGGAGAGAAGGTATTGACTTCGCAGGTGCGGTTGGGTGTAGAATTGAAGTGGCGGGTGACGGATAACAGGAATAGCGCGGACAAGAAAGATGCTGGAGTGAGAGTAACAGGAGAATGGAAATATTAATATGAAATTAATATCTTCAAAGGGAAACACATTCTTTAATAAGCGGATATTCCCGGTGTTCTGGTTTGGATTTATTGGTATATTTTTCTTCACCGCCTTATTTAATCCTAAGGAAAAAACTCCTTTCCCATTCATAATCATGCCAATCATTATGGGAGTATTTGGCTATTTTATTATGAAACACCTGATATTTGATCTTATGGATGAAGTCTGGGACAGGGGAGATGTACTGATAGTCAGGAATAACAAGGAAGAAGAGATAATCCCGCTCTCTAATATTATGAATATAAGTGCTACCACCTTTACTAATCCTCCAAGAGTGACCTTAATGTTAAGACAGCCATGCCGGTTTGGCAAGGAAGTGACTTTTTCCCCACCTTTGAAACTGTTTCAATTTAAAAGTCCGATCGTCAGTGAATTGATAGAGAGAGTGGATAGGGCAAGAAAATAAGGAAGAGAAGGGTATCAAGTGGACCAGAAATCTTCATTTAGAGATCGCTTAAATTTTGTTTTATTAGGACCGCGGGACTTACTTTTGTATTTAATCTGCATCTCTTATCCTGTCTTTGTAAAAAGCTTTGAATTACTGCCGCCATGGTATTTAGAGTGGACCAGCAAGAAAAGAGCTAAAAGAGCCTATTACAGGGCTTTAAAGAAGGTTCCAGCATATAAGCAGTTCATCCAAGCTGCAATCGGCGGACAAGTCCCGGAAACCGATAAAAACAGCTATATTAAAGCTTATCCTATTGAATCCCGCTGTGTAAATGGCAAGATCCCTCCTAATGATGTCATGATAGATGAATCTTCAGGAAGTACAGGAATACCATATAATTGGATCCGCTTAATTAGAGAAAGGCTCCAATCCCACTTGTTCATCAGTTATTTTGCTTCATATTGTTTTGGTACTGGTTCGTGGATAACTATTAATGCTTTTTCCATGGGCTCCTGGGCTACTGGCTTTAACATGGGCTCAGCATTGCAAAGGAATTCGATTGTCAAGAATACCGGGCCGGATATACAAAAGATATTCTACACCCTTAAATTCTTCGGGAATAAATATCCATATTTAATAACTGGATATCCGCCATTCCTAAAGCAGATAATTGACAGCGCTGAAGAACAAGGATTTCCCCTTAAAGATTTTCGCTTGACTGCCTTAGAAGGTGGAGAAGGTATGTCTGAAGGGCTCAGGGACTACCTTTTAAAGCATTTCAAGAAAGTCTATAGCGGATACGGGGCCACGGATCTCGAGATCGGGATCGCGGGAGAAATGCCTGTGTCAGTAGCAATACGCCGCTTGGCCAGAGATAATCCAAAAGTCCGGGAGAAATTATTTGGTACAGATTCGCGCCTACCGATGCTGTTCCAATACAATCCACTGATGCACTATATAGAGATAAATGAGAAAAAGGAGATATTGATCACTATCACCCGGGCTTCGATCTTGTCTCCCAGGATACGGTATAATATTCACGATGAAGGCGGGGTCATGAGATTTGACGAGATGGCTAAGGCCTTAGCTGAAGTGGGATATGATATCCGGACTCTGATTGATGAACCTGCGAAGAGATCAATAAACCTTCCTTTTCTCTGGATCTATGGAAGAAAAGATTTCACCATCAGTATAATGGGCGCTAATATATATCCTGAAGATATCGAGCAAGCAGTTTACGCCAATGACAGGCTTTCCCGCATGACTAAGTCTTTTTGCCAGTCGCTGCTTGAATTACCGGATAAATCTGTACGGCCTTGTTTCTATTTTGAGATATCTGAAGAACCAAGTGAAGAATTAAAAACAGCCTTCTCAGAAGCTATATTAAAGCAATTAAAAGGATGCAATCTTGATTTCCGGAAGGCTTGGGAAGAGCAGCCTCAATCTTTGATCCCAGAGATACAATTGTTCAGGATCGGCGAGGGACCATTTAAAGCAAATAGCGATAAAATAAAGCAAATAAGGAAAATTAATTAAAACCAAATTATAATAGTTTGATTCCGGGGACAGAATACTCATTAAGGGGAAGAAATGGCAAAGGCATCTAATGTGGCAAGAGCGATCATGTATCAAGAGGGATCGGTCATAAGCAAGGAGATCATCAAGAAGAGTACCGGGACAGTTACGCTCTTTGCTTTTGATAAGGGGCAGGGATTGAGCGAACATACCGCGCCGTTTGACGCTCTGGTGTATATTGTTGACGGGGTAGCGGAAATAACTGTAGCCGGAAAAACAAGCAAAGTGAAAAAAGGCGAAATGATCATACTGCCGGCTGGTAAGCGGCATGCATTGAAAGCTATAAAGAAATTCAAGATGATGCTGATAATGATCAGATAAGCACGATCATCGGGATAAAGAAAAGATATGGATATTAAGCTTAAAATAGGTGGCATGATTTTATTCGTGTGGTTCTTATCAGGTTGTTATCCGTATTATCCTAAGAATGAAATGAGGCATAAAGCCAATGAATATGACAAAAGAGGGTTCCACCAAACCGCGGAAAGCCTGAGGAGAGAAGCGGAAGAATTGCCTAATGTTAATTGGACTTTTGGGGAAGAACCCCGGGAAACTTCTGTTTTTTATACGCCACCGCCGGAAACCGGCCAAATTAATTTCAAGATAAATATTTCGACTTCTTCATTAAAAACCAAGGTAATTAGGATCCACAGAAATAGTTACGATAATAAATTGAGTTTAGTATGGTAGAAATACGGGGATAATATACCAGTATTTACCACTTTTTTCCATTATTTACTTGACAAACAAGGTAGTTGATAGATAATTGGTAGATACAACACTAATTAAACTCTGAGGGGGAGAATGATGAAAGCGGGTAGAATAGTTATAATGGCAATGTTTGGCCTTATTTTTGCAGCTGCTGTCAGCGCGGAAGTAGATACCAGGCAACAGCTAGTTGAGCAGATAATGGAACTAAGCGGGGCCAAAGATACGTTTGCGCAGATCCCCGACCAGATACAAATGCAATACCAGCAAAATAGTCAAATAGATAAAGTAAAGCGTGAAAAGATCAGTGCCGTGATCAAAGAAGCTTATGTGCCTGATGCTATATATAAGAACGCTGTGGATATTTTCTTGAATAATTATGATGAAACCAGGTTCAAGAAGATATTGGAATTGCTGAATAAACCCTTGTCGAAAAAGATGACTGATCTAGAAAACAAGGCTTATGCCCCTGAAAGCAGCAAGGACCTGGAAGCATTCGCTAAAGCTTTTGACCTGTCCAATACCGACCCCGACAGGATCAGTTTGATAATGCGGCTTGATGAAGCGGGAGGGTTCACCAAATTAAGCTTGGAACTGCAATTGAGCTCTTTTATGGAAGCAACAAAAGTCTTTAACCAATCACTGCCTGCCGATAAAAAATTAACACCGGAACAATTAGAACTATTGGAGAATGAATACCGGGGACAAGCAGAACCCCAGATAGAGCATTTCAATTTAGTATTTTTGTCGTTTTGTTACAAACAAGCGACGATCAAAGAATTGGAACAATACGTGGCGGATTATGAAAGCGATCTGGGCAGATGGTTTAATAAGCTGATAGCGGATACAATGATACAAATAATGATGAAACCGATGAAAGAAACGACCCCGAAGATAGTGAAGATACTGCAGAGTAAGTAGCCGGAAATCCGGTTAACTTGCGGGAGGATCAAAATGGAGCTACAAATTACCTGGAAAAATACATTTAGGATCTGGTGGTCATATGCCTGGAGAAATTTAATAGCTATTGCCGTCGCTTTTGTCGCGGGCATGATCATTGGCGGGATAACAGGCGGGATCATGGGCTTTTTAGGAATCGACCTAAGAACCATAAAGATCGTCACGGGCACGATGGGCTTTATTGTCGGCTTGGGGATATCAATTGTGCCAATGAAAATGATACTGGGCAAGGATTTTGGGGAATTCAGGCTTGTATTGCTATCAAAGGAAAATGTAAATCCTGAAAATAATGCAAGGTAGAGGTATTGATATGCCGATAGCAAAAAAGCACTTAATAGCTTTTATCCTATTCTTCTTACTAATTAGTTTATTTCCGGGATGTAAGAAAAAGACCCTCCTTAACGAACTTAATTTCCCTGTTTTTAATTCTGCTGAAATGGTCAAAGTCACTAACCGGTCGGCAACAATAGGATGGGCTAGTAACAAAAGTGTTCTCGTTTCTATAGATTACGGGACAACAAGCGCTTACGGGCTGAAGCAGGAAAGTAAGGAATATGGGCTATCTGGCCAGATCACTATCACAAACCTGGAAGGGGTAACCCCGTATTATTGCCAGTTGACTGCTACGGATAGCGACGGCAACGTTGTAAAATCCGCTGTTTATAATTTTACCACCTCTGGTCCTTTGCATCATATTACTATCGATCCCGCACCCTTTGCCATGTATATGGAAGAAACAAAACAGATCACTGCCAATGGCCGGGATAGCAGTGAGAATCTTGTCGAAATTGATCCCACTTGGGAGTTGACCGGTACTTTAGTCACCTTGGATAAAACCACCGGACCGGTACTTTCTTTGACCTCCGGACTGGCCAAAGGAACGGTGCAATTAACAGCCACTTATGGTACTCTCACTGCAACGGCGACTGTGTCTATCGTCGCGGGTCCTTACGAAGAACCGCCTGAAAACGGGGTAATCTTCAGAACCACCGGGCCTAACAGCCTTGAAATGATCCCTGGTTATGAACTTGGAGTAAACACCAGCATCCTTAGGACAGATTGGGTTAATGATA
>JAQUQP010000132.1 GCA_028716025.1 bacterium
TGCGGCTAGGCGAACCTGGCCTTTTTTGGGGTATTAGCGCCGGTTCGATCGATTCAATGGTCGCTAATTTCACTGCTTCCGGTAAAAGACGCCGTAAAGATGACCTGACTCCCGGCGGCGAGAATACCAAAAGGCCGGACCGCGCTACTATTGTGTATGCTAACCTGATCAGGAGATATTTCAAAAGTACTAAACCATTAGTCCTGGGTGGCATAGAAGCATCCTTGCGTCGCATTGCCCATTATGACTACTGGGATGATAATATCCGTAAATCTATTCTTTTTGACGCAAAAGCTGATATTTTGTTTTATGGCATGGCAGAGAATAGCATCCTGGAACTTGCCGCAAAAATTAAGAACCACGAAGATATCAGTGAAATAAGAGGGATCTGTTATATCGCTAAAACCCCAAAATCAGGCTACCTGTCTTTGCCTTCTTACGAAGAAGTTTCCGCGAATAAACAAAAATTCAGCGAAATGTTTAATCTGTTCTACCAGAATAATGATCCATTGACTGCCCGGGGATTATGCCAATTGCAGGATACTAGGTACCTGGTTCATAATCCGCCCAGCCTGAACATGAGCCAGCAGGAACTGGATCATGTTTTTGATCTTGATTATCAGCGTGATGTGCATCCCTATTATAAAAAGCAGGGCCAGGTCAAAGCCCTGGAAACAATTAAATTTTCTCTTACCACGCACCGGGGATGTTACGGTGAATGCAATTTCTGCTCGATCAGCGTGCACCAGGGCCGGACCGTTATTTCCCGCAGCGAGAGATCGATCATCCGGGAAGCTGTGGCCATTACCAAACTGCCTGATTTCAAGGGGTATATCCTGGATGTGGGTGGCCCGACCGCTAATATGTATAGTATTGAATGTGACCAGAAGATAAAATCCGGCAGTTGCGCCAATAAAAGATGCCTTTTCCCTAAGAAATGCCGGCAGTTGCCCCTGGATCACCTGCCGCAGATAAAGCTACTGCAAAAGATAAGTCAGGTGCCAGGCATAAAAAAAGCGTTTGTTGCTTCTGGAATCCGGTATGATATGGTACTGGATGACCAGGGGGCAGGGCTTGATTATTTGCAGGAAATAGTAAATCATCATGTTTCCGGGCAACTTAAAATTGCGCCTGAGCATTCTGAGAACAGAGTATTGGCAGCGATGGGGAAGCCTGGGGCCGAATACCTGAAAAAGTTTCGGGCAGAATTTAAACGGCTAAACAAAGAAACCGGCCGCAAACAATTTTTGACTTATTATTTGATCGCTGCCCATCCTGGTTGTGAGTTGGCCGATATGCGCTCCTTGAAATTTTTTGCGAGCCGGGAACTGAAGGTTTCACCGGAGCAGGTACAGATCTTCACCCCGCTTCCTTCTACTTATTCGGCTTTAATGTATTACACCGGGCAGGACCCTTTTGCGGGATGTGATATATTTGTCGAAAAAGACCTGGCTAAAAAAATACAGCAAAAGAGGATTTTAGCCTAAGAGCAGGTAATAAGATAATGAATTCATTGACAATCATATTAAATAGGACTATAATAGTCTTGTTAAAACGCTGATCTGTAAATCTAAAGGAGGATGATCATGGGCAAGTTATTGAAAGGGACCAAAACAGAGAAGAATCTCCTGGCTTCATTTGCCGGGGAATCACAGGCCAGGAACCGGTATACTTATTTTGCCGGAGTAGCAAAAAAAGAAGGTTATGAACAGATAGCGGCGATATTCCAGGATACGGCAGACAATGAAAAGGAACATGCCAAGGTTTTCTTTAAATTCCTGGAAGGTGGGGATACAGAGATCACTGCTACTTACCCGGCACGTAAGATCGGGACGACCCTGGAAAACCTTAAAGCCGCAGCTGCCGGTGAAAATATGGAATGGGGCATGCTTTACCCTACCGCGGCCAAAGTTGCCGAAGAGGAAGGATTCAAGGAAGTTGTCGCTGCTTTCAATAGTATAGCCAAAGTTGAAAAAGGGCATGAACAACGGTATCTGGCCCTGGCGAAGAATATTGAAAATAAGCAGGTTTTTAAAAGGGACAAGCTCGTACGCTGGCGCTGCCGTAACTGCGGATATATACACGAGGGCAATACTGCTCCGGAAATGTGCCCGGCTTGCAAACACCCGCAAGCATATTATGAAATATTAGCGGAGAACTATTAAAACAGTTGATAGTTGATTGTTGATAGTTGGAAGAAAAGGCAAAATTTTATGAAACAAATACTTTTGTTTTGCGTATTAAGTTTGGGATTGCTTGGCGTGGCGGAGGGGAAGATGGTAACTGAAAAGGCTACTTTTGCGGCTGGTTGTTTCTGGGGAGTGGAAGAAACCTTTCGCTCTACCAAAGGAGTACTGTCTACGACCGTAGGATATACCGGCGGGCAGCTCCAAAAACCTACGTATGAAGATGTCTGTTCTGACAAAACCGGCCATGCTGAGGCAGTACTGATAGAGTATGATCCGGTAGTAATCAGTTATGAGGAGCTCTTGGATATTTTTTGGAAGATACATGATCCGACCCAGGTCAATAAACAAGGCCCTGATCTGGGGAGCCAATACCGGTCAGTAATCTATTTTCATTCGCCGGGACAGGAAAAAGCGGCTCTCTTGTCCAGGGAAAAACTCCAACGTTCAGGCCGGTATAAAAGTAAAATTGCTACGGTCATAGCGCCAGCCGCGCAGTTTTGGCCAGCCGAGGAGTATCACCAGAAATATTTACATAAAAAAGGCAGGACGACTTGCCACTTTTAAAAGAATATACTTTAGCGGAACTAAAAGAAGATTTCCAGCGCCTGGGATTGCCGGGATACCGCGCGGGCCAGGTTTTTCACTGGATCTATAAAAAAGGGGCGCGGGAATTCGCTGAAATGAATAATCTGCCCAAGAATATAGTGCAGGTTTTAGCCGGGAATTATGAACTTAATGCTTTTGCCGGCACCAGGGAATTTATTTCCCAGGACGGTACCCGGAAGTATTTGCTTACCTTGCTTGACGGTAACCAGGTAGAATCTGTTTTTATCCCTGCCGGTGACCGCAGTACGCTTTGTATCTCTACCCAGGTAGGCTGCAAATTTTCCTGCGGCATGTGTGCCAGCGGTCTGAAAAGTTTTGTGCGCAATCTCACCAGGGGAGAGATCGCAGACCAGCTCCTGTATGTGCAACGGCAGGCAAAAACAAAGATCACCAACATTGTATTTATGGGCATGGGTGAGCCCCTGGAGAATTATGAAAATGTCAGCCAGGCTATACAGCTTCTTAATAGCGCAGAAGGTCCGGGGATCGCGGCGAGAAGGATCACCATCTCCACCGCCGGGTATTTGCCGGGGCTTAAAAAACTGGTTGATTTTAACTACCAGGTTAATTTGTCGCTTTCCCTGCACGCTACCACTGATGAGCAACGTACTAAGCTCATGCCGATCAATAGAAAATATCCATTAAAAGAAGTGCTGCAGGCCTGTGTTGATTATTTTCAGAAAACAGGCCGAATAGTTACCCTGGAATATATTTTACTGCGGGGTTTTAATGATACCCAGGCTGATGTCCAGCGGCTGGCAACCATTGCGCATAGCTTGAAAGCTAAAGTGAATTTGTTGCCTTTTAACTCTTTCCCGGAACTGCAGTATAAGCCGCTCAGCCGGAAAGCTATGGAACAATTTGCTGCCTGGTTGGAAAGCAGGAAGGTCCCGGTAACGATCAGGGAATCCCGGGGAGCTGATATTTTTGCCGCCTGCGGACAGTTGGCGGCGAAAAAAACATGAATATGAAATATAGAATAGTGGTATTTGATATGGATGGTACGTTGACCAGGCATGTGAGCTCCTGGCAGCTGATCCATGAAAAACTGGGGCTCTGGGATGAAGATGCCTGTCGTTACCAGGAACAGTTTCTCAAAGGCAGGATCAGCTATCACCGGTTTTGTGAATTGGATGCCCAGCGTTGGAAAAACCTGCCTGCGGTAAGGATCACCAGGCATCTGCATGCTATCCCATATAGCCGGAATGTAAAGAACACGCTAAAAAAACTAAAAAACCTCGGTTTTAAGCTGGCTATTATTTCCACTGGCCTGGATTTGTTGGCTTTAAAAGTTCAAAAAGACCTGTTGATCGATCACTGTATATGCAATAAACTGTATGTGCGCAACGGGCGCTTGACCGGCCGGGTTAAAATAAACATAGCCCACGGGGAAAAAGGTAAAGTATTTAAAAAACTATTAAAGAATACAGGTATCAAGCCTAAGCAAGCGATATTTGTCGGGGATTCAGCCACAGATATACCGGCAGCGCGCATCGCCGGTTATGCGATCGCTTTTAACGCTTCCCATACTGGATTGGTAGATAGTGTAGATTATAATTGCCGCACTAAAGACTTCAGGGAAGTGTTATCGGCTATAAAAAAGATTAATATCCAACATGAATAAAATAAATAAGTTCCAAAGAACAATATATCAATATTACCATGATCATCAGCGTAAGATGCCTTGGCGGGAGACGAGAGATCCCTATCATATACTGGTTTCTGAGGTAATGTTACAACAGACCCAGGTATCCCGGGTCCTTGATAAATACCGGCAATTTATTACTGTTTTCCCGACACTACAGGATCTGGCCAAAGCTTCTTTAAAAGAGGTTCTTACTATATGGCAGGGATTAGGCTACAATCGCCGTGCTTTGGCTCTTTGTAAATTGGCGAAAATAGTTGTTAGCCAATATGGGGGCAAGATTCCCTCTGACCAGGAGTTATTACAATCTTTGCCAGGCATTGGCGAGGCTACTGCCGGGGCTCTTTGTGCCTTTGCTTTTGATCAGCCGGTTGTTTTTATTGAAACAAATATCCGCAGTGTGTTTATCCAATGCTTTTTTAAAGGCAAGACTAGTATTAGCGATAGGCAACTTTTACCCTTGATCGCCAAGACCCTGGATGAAAATGACCCGCGGAACTGGTACTACGCGCTCATGGATTACGGGGTGTTTTTAAAAGAACAACAACCTAATCCCGGCAGGAAAAGCCGGCATTACCAGAAACAGAGCCGCTTTGCCGGCTCAAACCGGCAACACCGCGGGGCAATACTAAAACTGCTGCTCCGGTATGAGCAGCTGGAAGTTAATAAAATAAGCGTTTTAATTAAAGCTGAACCGGCCAAAACAAAGATTATTTTGAACACTTTATGCCGGGAAGGGTTAGTCAGGGAAAAAAACGGTAAGTACGCTGTTTAAGCTGGACATAGAATTATTTTTGGATTAAAATGAAGATAGAAGCTAATAATGAAGGGGGGTGACGAAGATGAAAAAGCTCATTAGTTTAGTGCTGGTTCTTTGTTTATTTCCTTTTGTCCTGTCTGGATGTTATGGTTCATTCCAGCTGACCAGAAAGCTGTGGAAATGGAACGGCACAGTAGGGGACAAGTGGATCAATGAAGTAGTTGTCCTGGTGATGAATATTGTCCCGGTATATGGCGTAG
>JAQUQP010000133.1 GCA_028716025.1 bacterium
CGTGATCAGTGACGGTATCGGAGCAATGCTGGCCATAGCCTTATTTATCTGGTGGCGCAATCCGCGCTGCGCCCGCCGAAGTCCTATGGCGGGTAATCATCATTCAAAATCCGAGTAAAGAGGCAGGCATGAAGTCATATGAAACTATTGAACACACAGCAGATATCGGTATAAGAGCGTTCGGCAAATCCCTTGAGCAATTGTTTGAAAATATGGCCTTAGGTATGTTTGAGCAAATGGCTGATCTATCCCAGGTCATCGAAAAACAAGAAAAGAAGATCTTTGTAGAAGCAGCTAATGAAGAAGAACTACTCATAGAATGGCTTAATGAACTCTTGTATCTTTTCTTCGTAAAAAAATATATTTTTAATACTTTCAAGGTCAAGAAAATATTATATCACCAAAAACTGGAAGCTGAGGTTTGTGGCCTGAAACTTGTTAAAATGAACCATCCTGGGATCATTAAGAAAGAGATTAAAGCCGCGACCTATCACCAACTGAAAATACAACAAGAGAATGGCATATACATTGCCGAGGTAATTTTCGATGTTTGATCCTAGCCCTTTAGTGAAACTTGATTCATACCGCTGGCAGCTTCCAAAATATTTCAAACCAGGGATGCGGGTTGATGGGATCGTCTATTCCAGCGAAAAACTCTTACCGGGTATTATTAAAGATAAAGCCCTGGACCAGGTAGCTAATGCCGCCTTTTTACCTGGCATCGTCAAGAACTCACTGGCTATGCCTGACATACACTGGGGTTATGGACTGCCTATAGGCGGTGTGGTAGCTACTGATCCTAAAAATAACGGCGTAGTTTCTCCCGGTGGCATCGGATTTGATATCAATTGCGGTGTCAGGTTCATGCGCACTAACCTGCGACATAATGATATCGAAAAATACCTGGAAAAATTGATAGATGCTTTGTTTGCCAAAATACCGGCTGGTATCGGCTCTACCGGAGATATTGTGATTAATAAAAAGGACGAGAAAGATCTAATAGTAAAGGGATCATCCTGGTGCCTTGGCCGGGGATATGCATCCAGGGAAGATATTGAATGTACGGAAGACAATGGCTGTCTGGCCGGCGCAGATCCGGACAAAATATCTGACCGGGCCTATGAACGCGGATCAGACCAGGTAGGGACCTTGGGGTCAGGAAATCATTTTGTGGAAATACAAGCAGTGGATGATATATATGATGAAAAAGTTGCCCGCCTATGTGGCCTGGAACTTGGATCAGTGACTGTAATGATCCATTCCGGCTCACGCGGATTTGGTTATCAAGTATGCGAAGAATATTCCCGGAGCATGATCCAGTCCCTCGGTAAATACAATATTACCGTGCCCGACAGGCAGCTGGCCTGCGCACCGTTGAATTCCCCGGAAGCCCGCAGTTACTTGGGAGCGATGAGTTGCGCGGCCAATTATGCCTGGGCCAATCGCCAATGCCTAATGTTCCTGGTTCGCCGGGTCTTTGAAAGAATATTCGGGCAGGGTGAAAAATCCCTGGGCCTTGACCTCATCTATGACGTAGCCCATAACATCGGCAAATTCGAAAAAGGACTTTTTATTCATCGCAAAGGAGCTACCCGCGCTTTTGGACCCGGCAATGAAGCGCTGCCTGACAAATACAAGACTATTGGACAGCCAGTGATCATTCCTGGAGATATGGGCCGGAATTCATATTTATTACTTGGCACTAAGAAAGCTGAAGAAGAAACATTTGCTTCCGCCTGCCATGGCGCCGGCAGAGTGATGTCCCGGTCAGCCGCAGTAAAGTCAGCGCATAGCCGCCGGATCGATAAAGAACTCTTAGAAGAAAAAGGGATCATTGTCAGATCCACCGGCCGGGAAACAATAGCCGAAGAAATGCCTGAAGCATACCGTGACGTAAATGATGTGATCGACATAGTCAGTGGCGCCGGCATCGCCAAGAAGGTCTGCCGAATGAAACCGCTGGGAGTAGTGAAAGGATAAATATGCCTACAAAAAATAATTTGCATCGTTTTTATGTTCCCCTGGAAAACATCCGGGATAATACAGTAATACTCCCGGCGGAGCACGGCAACCATATTAAAAATGTTCTCAGAATGAAACCTGGTGATTCCTGCATGGTTTTTGACGGTACTGGTTTCGAGTATGAAATACTCCTGGAAAAGATCTATCCTGAACCGGAAGGCAGGATCATTAATCGCTTCATCACAGGCACTCCGGATAAAGTCAAGATCACCCTGGTCCAGGGACTGGCCAAAGGCGATAAAATGGATCTCATTATCCAAAAAGGAAGCGAAGTGGGGGTAAATGTGTTTATTCCCTGTAGTTGTGAACGAACCATTGTTAAATTAGATCAGCCCGGAGCAGCCAAGAAGCAAGACCGCTGGCAAAGGATCGCCCAATCTGCCGCCGAACAATCTCATAGTACGATTATGCCTCTGGTTGAACCAGTTACCGACCTGGCCTCGGTCTTGAAGAAAGTCAAACCCGAACAGTTGGCCATTATCCCCTGGGAAAATGAAAAAATAACCGGCATCAAGAAGATACTGCGGGGTACGAAAGCTCATGACATCATTGTTTTTATCGGGCCGGAAGGAGGCTTCAGCGAGAAGGAAATATCAACAGCAAAGAAAGCAGGGGTGATCCCGGTCAGTCTCGGTACAAGAATATTACGCACCGAAACTGCCGGGATTGTAGTATCATCGATCGTGCGCTATGAGTTGGATTAACTATAAGACCTGTTTTGCAGGGCAAAAACATCAGTCATGAACCGCGTACTCTGAGAGAAATTGGTGATTAAGCCGATACCTATAAGCCAGCCATTGTTTTCAAGCTCATTGCACCAGAGGACCTTGGCCGCGATCTTCGGACTCTTAGCAGCCAAACCTGCGACAGAGATAGTAATCGTCAGTATGGTATTGACCGGCAGAGCTTCAGAACAGTGCAGAAGCATTCCATTCATACTGATGTTCTTCAACATGGCGGTATTGATACTTTCCGAATTCCGGTATAAAACCCTGACCGCAGTGTTGAACCTCTCAAATTTTCGTTTTTCCTGTAGCAAGCTATTCATTGTATCCTCCGTTATGTTCTTAAATCTATAGACACACATAGCTCAAAAAAGTTTCATAAATCCGGATTTAAATTTTCAGGAGGCAAACATGCAGTCGCTTGATCTTATTACCTGTATCGTCCAGCGAGGCGAAGCAGACAAAGTAGTCAAGAAATCTCTGCAGGAAGGAGCGCAGGGAGCCACAGTCTATTATGGCCGCGGCACTGGAGTGCGTCAGAAAATCGGTATATTCGGCTCATTCATTCAACCAGAAAAAGAGGTTATCTTGATTGTCACCCCGTCTGATATTACCGATCAGGTATTTAACGCCTGCATCGCCGCCGGCAAGCTTGACTTGCCTGGACGGGGATTTGCTTTTGTCCAAAAGATTGACCGGGCGGTGGGTTTTTTGGAGATGCTTAAATGAGAACGTTACTTTTCAGTTTTTTAATTATAATTATGGTATTGGCCATCTATGGGTCACAAGCAGGTAAGCTAACTGGCATACTCACTAAAAATATTAACCAGGATCCGGCAAGACCGGCTGTATTGGACCAACACCAGTTAAATGAATTGATCAAAAAACAGGCGACTGCCATAGAGGAAGAAGAAAAACAACTTGACCCGGAAGTCCAGCGAATGCTTGCAGAGATCAATAAAGAAAATGTCGTTGTTCTCAATCCCATCATGCAGAAAATGATGGACCTAGGCAAAACAAGCGAACCTGGGACAGCTTCCGCGTTAGATCAAATAAAAGACTTTGAACCAAAAAATTACATCGCTAAAGGAATCGTTAATCTCGAACAACTAAACCCGGTTGCTGGCAAATATTTTTGCTTGGCAGCATTTATTGTATTCCTTTTGGTGCTTCTTACCCGTTTCAACAGTTTTTCCATCATCGGCTACGTATTTGCCAATACCGGCTTTATCGTGAGCCGCACCGTTATCTTTGTAGCGGCTATTTCAGCCATTGCGGTCCATTTCAGTTTAAAATTCAACGTCCTGACCAACCTGGGCAGTCTTTTTCTCTGGGGACCGCTAATCCTGATGGCTATATCCGCGATGTCTCTTAAAATATATGATTTCAATAATCCTGTCTGGAACCGGATGTTTTTTTCCATACTTTGGCCTATTACCTCCGGCGTGATCATGCACTTTGCCTAAGACTTGTTTAAAAGCGGTTTCACATCGGGGAAATCGACTCGTTTTTCGCCGCGTCCGCCAACGCTTTAGTGGCGGAGAATGACTCAGCGAGACACTGAGCCTATAAACCTTAAAGGACTAACATGCTTAAATTGCGAGGCCATCATTTGATATGTTTGATTGCGTTCCAAGGAGAAGGGTACTCTAAGGCCTTCGCCATGAACTTCAAGAAATTACAGAAAATATACTTAAATAATCCGGATGAAAAGATCAAAGTAGTCGTTGGCCCGGACATGGCCTGCAAAAAATGCCCGAACCTGTCCAAGAACACCTGTATTTCCCCGATCGATGGCCCCAACTCCAGGATCATAGCCTTTGATAAAATGGCCTTTAAACTGCTTAAGATCAAACCCGTGGTATATAATGTAGGAGAGCTGCATCAGCGCCTTCGCCGCCTTACCAAGCCATCTTTACGCCGTTTCTGCCGCAACTGTTCCTGGTACGGTAAAGTGCCGTGCCAAAAGGTCATCTCCGACTGGCAAAACAACTAATTCACTTTTCTCTTGACATCTTATAGCATTAGTGGTATTATCATACCTGTGAAAGATTTCACAGGTTAATTTTACCACAGGATTGCCATGAAAAAGATACCCTTACCGTCAATAGAAAGACTCTCCAATATATACGGCCTGCTGGATAAGCTGGAGAAAAGCGGCATTAAAACCGTTTCCAGCACCCAGATCGGCAAGAACATCAATGCCACCAATGCCACGGTCCGCAAGGATATCAGCTATCTAAGCATGCCTAATGTAACTGGCCGGGATTATGATATAGCTAAGCTAAAGAAGTATATCGGACAAGATTTACAGCTCTTTAAATCCCGGAAAGCCTGCATTATAGGATTAGGACGCATCGGCACCGCTATCCTGGCCTATGAAGGATTCAAAGAAGAAGGATTTGAGCTAGCTGCCGGATTTGATATCAGCCAGAACAAAATTGAAATGATCGTCAGCCAGGTCAGCCTGCATTTGATCCATGAACTTAAATCTATTATCGAATCAAAGGGCATTGAGATCGGCATTATCTGCACACCGCCGGAAGCAGCACAGGACACAGCCAATAAGTTAGTGGACGCGCGCATCAAAGGTATAATTAACTGTACCACCGCGATGATCAGCGTCCCGGAGGAGGTAAT
>JAQUQP010000134.1 GCA_028716025.1 bacterium
CGGAACGGGATACGCCGGGGATTATGGCCAAAGCCTGGCTCAGGCCGATCCATAGGCTTTGCCAAAAAGTCACCTGCTGCAAATTCACCTGTTGGCGGCCATACCGATCGCAAAGATATAGTACCATTCCCATAATGATCAAGCTGATACCGACCAGTCCGACATTACGAAAGTATGATTCCACTATATTATCCAGCAGATAACCGGCCACTGCCCCGGGGATAGTCGCGGCGATCAAATACCAGAACATTTTACCGTCCCTGGTACCCGTACCGCGCACTCCGCCTCTTAAAAGCAGGGTCCAATCATGCCAAAAATAGATCAGGACCGCCACCAGTGTGCCCCAATGCAGGGCTATATCAAATTCCAGCCCATGATCGGCCCAGCCTAAAAGCTGCGGTACAGCGATCAAATGACCGGAACTGGAGATTGGCAAAAACTCCCCTGCCCCCTGGATAATCCCGTAAATAATAGCTTGAAGTATAGTCATAAAATTCGTTTTTATTGTAGCATATAGAGCAAAAAAAAACAACCATAATAAATATGGTTGTTTTCTAATAAGGACGAACTTAAATGAGCTAGGCTTTACAGTTCATCATTAACATCATCCGGAGTGGTTTCATACATCTCCAGAATGGCTTTATTGATATCTTCTTTGATACTGGAATTCTTTATATAGACAGTGTCGCTGTATTTACCATCGCTTCTTTTGCGACCGGGCATGCCTACAAATAATCCTTTTTCGCCGTTCAAAACCCTGATATCCCGCATCACAATACTATCATTAATGGTAATAGTCGCCCAGGCTTTCAGGTTGCCTTCCTTTTTCACCTTCTTGATCTTGACTCCAGTTATCTCGAAAGACTTTTCCTCTGCCATTTGTTCCCCCATGCTCAGGTTAAATTACTTTAAGGAAACTTTCACATCTTTCTTGGCGTCTTTAATGTTAAGTTTATCTTCGCGAGCCAGCCAACCTATACCCATGCAGACCAGGCTGCTAGACAGTTTTAACCCGGTTTTAAGCTTCAAGACAGAGACTTCCCCATTTTTTTCCAGGTACTGATATATTTTCCCAGCAGAATCACCGACTTTGTCAATCATGATATTCACCTCCTTTACTTTAAGTACTATTTAGGGTAGCAACACTCCTTAACTTTGTCAAGAAAAAAATATTTTTCTTGTGCCCTGTTTGCCGGTAGGCCTCCTAAGGCATAACCAGGATAAGTGGTTGGTTGCTTTCAACTCGCTTGCCATTTTCCACGAGGATCTTGATCACTTTACCGCTGGTCTCAGACTGTATCTCGTTCATCATTTTCATCGCTTCAATAATGCAGATGGTCTGGCCTTTTTTGATCTCATCTCCTTCAGAGATAAAACTGGCCGCCCCTGGTGCAGGGGAACGGTAGAATACTCCGCCTAATGGTGCGTTTACTTTCACCGCGCCAGCCGGGATATGAGCTTCTGCCGATGCCTGATTCGGCACTGATGGCTGGACTGGCATGACGGGAGTCGGAGTAAAAGACTGGATTTTTTCTTCCTTACGGCGCAGCTTAAGCTTGCCATCCTGGCTCTGGATATCAAGTTCTACCAGGTCCTCTTTAACCATGAATTTAAAGACCTTTTTTATTTCTTTGAGATCTTCTTCAGTCACGATCAGTCTCCCTTATTTTTTTTCGCGCAAAACTGCCTTGTGGCTCAGGTTAATGCGGCCCTGGGAATCGATTTCCACCACTTTTACTTCGATCTCATCACCTTCTTTGACTACATCTTCCACTTTTTCAGTGCGGCCTTCAGCCAATTGGGAAATATGCACGAGACCTTCTTTACCAGGCAGGATCTCAACGAAAGCACCGAAATTCATCAGGCGGGTAACTTTGCCCATATAATTCCGGCCGATCTCCGCATCCGCGGTCAGGTAGCCGATCATTTCCACGGCAGCGTTAACTGATTCTTGGTTCGGGCCGGAAACAAAAACTTTACCGTCATCTTCGATGTTGATCTCAGCTTTGGTATCTTCGATAATTTTCTTGATAACCTTACCGCCAGGACCAATAACATACTTAATTTTATCGGTAGGGATTTGAATAATAGTGATCTTCGGCGCAAGGCTGGAAATTTCCTTGCGGCTGGCAGGCAAGACAGCGGTCATTTTATCCAGGATAAAGAGCCGTCCAATTTTGGCTTTGGCCAAGGCTTCGGCCAGGATCTCATAACTTAATCCTTCTACCTTTATATCTAATTGGATAGCGGTAATGCCATTTTGCGTACCGGCTACTTTAAAATCCATATCCCCGTAATGGTCTTCGTGCCCGGCAATATCAGTAAAAGTAGCATATTTATCTTTTTCCAAAACTAAGCCGATGGAAATGCCAGCCACTGGATTAGAAATAGGAACACCCGCGTCCATTAAGGAAAGCGTACCGCCGCAAACACTGGCCATAGACGAAGAACCATTGGATTCCAGGATATCAGACACGATCCTGATCGTATACGGGAATTTTTCTTCTCCCGGCAGGATAGGAGCAAGCGATCTTTCAGCTAAAGCGCCATGGCCTATTTCTCTCCGGCCGGTACCGCGCAATGGTTTCACTTCGCCGGTCGCGAATGGTGGGAAGTTATAGTGCAACATGAATTTCTTTTTGTATTCCCCTTCCAGTTCATCCATGATCTGGCGGTCATCCATAGTTCCTAAAGTTGTGGTCACTAGGGCCTGGGTCTGGCCGCGGGTAAATACCGCTGACCCGTGAGTCCGGGGTAACACGCCAACGTTGCCGCTGATGTCGCGGATCTGGTCAAAAGAACGCCCATCAAGACGTTTGTTCTCTTCCAGGATCAGCCGGCGGATTTCTTTCTCCACCATTTTATCTATGACCTGCTTGATCGACTTTTCCTGTTCCGGGTATTTTTCCGCAAAGTTCGTCACTGTTTCAGCAATGCCTTTGTCCATCACCGCTTCCCGTTCTTTTTTCTCGGTAACTTTCAAAGCATCCTGGACATACTGTTTGGCAAACGTTTCTACATCCTGTTTCAGGGCCGGATCTATATCAGCGAAAGTATATTCATTCGGCTTAGCCCCGCACTTTTTGAGCAACTCTTCCTGCAAAGCAACTATATCCTTTATATATTTATGGCCGAATTTAATGGCTTCCAGTACTTCCTCTTCAGAAACTTCATAGGAGCCGCCTTCGATCATGGTCACCGCGTCTTTAGTACCAGCGATGATAATGTCAAAGGAACTGTTTTTCAACTCATCCATTGTTGGATTAAGCACTAACTGACCTTCAATTTTGCCGACTCTTACTCCGGCGACCATTTTGGCAAACGGCGCTCCGGCTAATCCTAGCGCCAATGAACTGGCGCCAATGGAAAGCACGTCCGGATCATTCTGGGTATCAACAGACAACACGGTCACCATCACTTGTATCTCGTTGCGGAACCTCTCGTCAAAGAGCGGGCGCAGCGGCCGGTCGATCAAGCGCGAGGTCAACACTTCTTTTTCGCGAGGTCTTCCTTCTCTCTTAAAAAAACCACCGGGAATCTTACCGGCAGCATAAGTTCTTTCACGGTACTCTACTGTCAACGGGAAGAAATCGATTGCCTCCCTGGGTTGATTGGCGATCCCAACTGTAGCCAATACTACTGTTTCAGCATACGTGGCAATGACGGCTCCCTGGGCCTGTTTGGCCAGTTCACCAGTTTCAAATTTTAAAGTCTTGCCATTTAATTCTACACTTACTACTTGCTTTTTAGTTTCCAATTTTGTTCCCCTTCTTTACCTCGTTAGCGATATTCTAACAAAGTGTTCATGCCCGCAATAGAGAATTTTAAACTTAGGAATCTCTAATGGGGTTTACTTGCGTAAATCTAATTTATCGAGCATGGCCCGATATTTTGTTAAATCATACTTTTTGAGATAATCCAAAAGACTCCGTCTTTGGCCGACCAGCTTCAACAAACCCTGTCTTGAATGATGATCCTTTTTGTGCGTCTTGAAATGTCCGGTAAGCTGGTTGATACGTTCAGTGATCAACGCTACCTGCACTTCCGCTGAGCCGGTATCCTTCTCGCTCTTCTTGAATTTTTCAATTACTTCCTTTTTCTTTTCTTTAGGTAATACCATGTTTTCACTCCTCTCTAAAATAGTACTAATGGCTGCAAATTATGCTAATATTCAAGATTTTTATTATATCATAATATATTTGTTTTTACAAGGATTTATTTAAATATCTGGCAGTTACGTCCACATCTTTGGCTATTTGTTTAGCCAACTGTTCCTGTTTCCGAAAAACCCTGGCGTCTCGAATTTTCCGGACCAGGTTAAGACACATCACCTTTCCATATACCTGACCCTTGAATCCCAACAAATGAGCCTCTACTACCGGCTCTCCTGGATTTTTTCCCGTTCCGGTACGGTAGCCGATAAATGCCGCCGAAGGCCAGGATCTTTTCCCGATCATAGCTTTGGCCGCGTACACGCCCAGAGGCAAGACAGTTCGTTTGTCTATATCCAGGTTAGCAGTTGGAAAATTCAACTGCCGGCCTAATTTCCGGCCTTGTATTATCCTGCCGCTCAGGATATAAGGATGCCCCAATAATATAGCCGCAGTCCTGATCTTGCCGGCGCGCAACAACTCCCGGATCTTACTTGAAGAAACTTTCTGGCCATCCCGATGAACTGTGGGAATGACCTTTACTCCATAGCCCCATCGTTTTCCAAAATGTTTCAGGGTTTCTATTGTACCCTCTTGGCCAGCACCGAAACGGTAATTTTCTCCCACCCACAGGTTCTGTACACCCAGCTTCTTTACCAGGATATCCCGGACAAAATCCTGGGGAGTCATCCTGGCCAGGCGCTGGTTGAATTTCAGAACCACTATTACCTGTATCCCTAATTCCCTGATCAGGTTGACCTTTTCCAGGGTAGTGGTTAAGAGCACGCCAAAAGAATTTTTTTTCAAAATTTCTCGGGGAATATGGTCAAACGTCAGGACTACACTGGTTCCGCCGGATCGCCGGGCTTCAGCTACAGCAGCCCGGATCAACTGCTGATGTCCCAGATGTACCCCGTCAAAAGTCCCCAGGGCGACCACCGGAGCTTTCAGTTTTTTTATATTTTGTAACCCATAATAGATTTTCATTGGCCTAACTGTTGATTTACTTGTGAAAATACTTTTTTCTTTACTTTGGAAAGTGATCCTTCCAGGAAGAATCCTGCCGCCTTTTTGTGACCGCCGCCACCGAACTTCACGGCTATGGCATTTACATCAACATTACCTTTAGAACGCAGACTGACCTTATAACCATTATTTTGTTCTCTTAATACAATGGCCACCTTAACTTCCTTAAGCGAACG
>JAQUQP010000135.1 GCA_028716025.1 bacterium
GACCGGGAAGATCTGCTGGCCCGGTTGGCTAAGAAGAATATCCAAACGAGACCAGTTTGGTTCCTTAACCATTGGCAGAAACCTTATTTGAAAAACCAGCATTATAAGATTGAAAAAGCGATTTGGTTCTGGCAAAAAGTGCTGAACCTGCCTTGCAGCAGCAACTTAACCGAAGCCCAGGTTAAAACCGTTGCTACTGCGATCAGGGAAGCCGGGAGGAAATAATGCAAGACTTGAAGAAGATGCTGATCGCTCCTGATATACCCATAAAAAAGGCATTAAAACAGATGGACGAGGCAGCTGGCAAGATATTGTTCGTGGTTGATGACAAAGACCGGTTGTTAGGTACTATTACCGATGGCGATATTCGTCGTTGGATCATCAAAGGTAAGAGCCTGGATGAAGCAGTAGACAATGTAATGAACCGGTCTCCTTTATTTTTACAGTACGGGTATGATACTGCCAGCGCCAAAAAGATAATGATCGGGAAAAAAATAGAGACTTTGCCGGTCCTTAATGACAATAAACAAATAATCAGAGTGATCAACTGGCTTGACCTGTTCGAAACCTCTTTTAAAAAACATGGCAATATCAATCTGCCAGTCGTCATTATGGCCGGGGGAGAGGGAACCAGGCTAGCACCTTTTACCAAGGTTTTACCCAAACCTTTGCTCCCGATAGGCGAACAGCCGATCATCGGTTTGATCATCGATAAATTTTTCATTTGCGGCTGCCAAAAGTTTTTCCTTTCGGTAAATTATAAGGCCAATCTTATTAAAGCTTATTTCGATGATTTCAAACATAAGTATGATATCAATTACTTACAGGAAGAAAAACCCCTGGGAACCGCGGGCAGCCTGCGATTACTCACAGACAAGATCAAAACGACTTTCTTTGTCACTAATTGTGATATCCTGATCGAAGCAGATTACGCGGATATCTTCAAATACCACCGCCGCAACAAAAATATGATCACCCTGGTGGGATCAATGAAGCATTATGTCATCCCTTATGGCGTCTGCGATATCAGCCAAGGGGGAAATCTTAAAGGATTGCGGGAAAAACCAGAATATGATCTGCTGGTAAATACCGGTCTTTATATCATTGAGCCGGAAATTTTAAACTTGATCCCTAGAAATAAACAGTACCATATAACCGACCTGATCAATGACAGTATGCGCCGGGGCAAAAAGGTTGGGGTTTATCCGGTTTCGGAGAAATCGTGGTTGGATATGGGGCAATGGGATGCCTTCAAAGAAATGTTGAAGCAATATGGAGTTTAAATTATGAAAAAGATCTTGCTCTTAGGTGCTGGTGATCACGCTAAAGTCATTATCGATGCTCTTTCACGGCTGGGAGAATTCAGGATAGCCGGATTGATCGATCAACCAGGAAAAGTGGGGCAAAAAGTTCTCAATGTCCCGATTATTGGTACTGACCAGGATCTGGCGCGCTTGTACCGCCGGGGGATCAAGTATGCTTTTATTGCGGTTGGCAGTATCGGTGACCCTCGCTGCCGGGTCAAGCTTGAGAAACTGATTAAAAAGGCCGGATATGCACTGCCCAATATTATCAGCCTAGACGCATTGGTTTCTAAATTCGCTTCTCTGGGGCAGGGTAATTACCTGGCGCCTGGGGTGATCATCAACGCGCAGGCAGTGGTCGGTAATAATACGATCATCAATACCGGTGCCATCATTGACCATGATTGCCGGATAGGCGATTATGTGCACCTGGCTCCCGGAGTGGTACTGAGCGGCGGAGTGACCGTAGGGGAACGGACACATATCGGGACAGGCAGTTGTGTCTCCCAGTATATCAAGATCGGTAAGGATACTATCATTGGTGCGGGCAGTGTGGTCGTTAAGAACATCGGTGCGAAAACCATAGCTTACGGTAACCCGTGCAAAGAGATCAGGAAAAATGAAAAATAGGGCTTTCATCATAGCCGAAGCCGGCGTTAATCATAATGGATCCTTAAAACTCGCCAAGAAACTGGTGCTGGCTGCCGCCAAAGCCGGCGCTGATGCGGTCAAATTCCAGACTTTCCGGGCTGAAGCCCTGGCCACGGGTAAGGCCCCTAAAGCCGGTTATCAGCGGAAAAATACTCCGTCGGGAGAGAATCAGCTGAGAATGCTGCGGCGGTTGGAACTTGACGGGAAAGCGCATCGTTTACTTCAAGCTCTCTGCCGGCGGCAGGGTATTGAATTTATTTCCTCTCCATTTGATCTGCATAGTATTCTTTTCCTGCAACAGCTTGGCTTGCGCACGTTTAAAATACCCTCGGGAGAGATCGATAACTTGCCTTATCTGCGTTTACTGGGAGCAATGAAAAAAAAGGTAATACTGTCGACCGGGATGGCGACGATGAAAGAAATAAGGCAAGCGCTTCAGGTCTTGCAAAGCGCCGGAACACCCAAAAGTAAGATAACTGTATTGCAATGCCATACAGAGTATCCCACGGATTTTAAAGATGCCAATCTTAAAGCTATGAATGAGATCGGCCGCCGGTTCAAGGTAAAGACTGGTTATTCAGATCACACGATGGGAGCGGAAGCGGCGATCGCGGCGGTTGCGCTCGGAGCGGCAGTGGTCGAAAAACATTTGACTCTAGACCGGGATATGCCGGGTCCTGATCATCAGGCCTCCCTGGATCCGTATGGTTTTAAAGCAATGGTCAAAGCGATTAGGAACGTGGAACAGGCCATGGGAACCGGTATCAAGCGGCCGACCGCGGCAGAAAAACGGAACATGAAGATCGCTCGTAAAAGTTTAGTGGCAGCCTGTCCGATAAAAAAGGAGAGACTTTTTCTGCTGACAATATCACGGTAAAAAGACCGGGAACGGGCCTTAGCCCTATGTTGTGGGACTGGTTATTGGGTAAAAAATCTCCCCGGGACTTTCGGAAGGATGAAATAATATGTCTATAAGAAAAAAGATCTGTATCGTTACTGGCGGCAGGGCGGAATATGGATTGTTCCACCCTTTGATCACTGCGATCGGGAATGACGGCACTTTCAAGCTACAACTGGCAGTAACTGGCATGCATTTGTCCGCGAAATTCGGCAATACCTATAAAGAAATATCCAATGATGGGGTCAGTATAGACGCCAAAATACCCATTGGTTTAGGAGACGACAGTCCTTTAGGCATATTGAAGAGTATGTCCCAGGCACTTGCCGGTTTAGGAAGAGCTTTTACCAAACTAAGACCGGATTATGTGCTTCTTCTAGGCGACAGGTTTGAGACTTTTTGTGCTGCCGCTGCTGCCCATGTCAACAGGATACCTCTTATTCACTTGCATGGCGGTGAGTTGAGCGAAGGAGTTATTGATGATGCCTTTAGGCATGCCGTGACAAAAATGAGCCAGCTTCATTTTGCTTCTACTGATGAATACAGGAAAAGGATAATCCAACTGGGAGAAGATCCCCGGCACGTATATACGGTGGGCGCTATTGGGCTGGATAATATTAATGAGACGCAGCAGCTGAATGCCAGGGAACTGGCTGCTGATCTGGGATTTGTGGTGGATGAAAATACCGTAATTGTAACGTTCCATCCGGCTACCCTGGAAAGAACAGCGGCAGGTCGGCAATTCGGTGAACTGTTGCAAGCGCTGGAGAAAATACCCAGGCTCAAAGTGCTTTTTACCCGGCCCAACGCCGATACCGGCGGGCAGGCTATAATCAAGATGATAGACTCTTTTGTTAAAAGACACCGGGATAGGGCTGTTTCCTATGTTTCTCTCGGCCGGATCCGTTACCTGGCAGCGGTAAGCGCTGCCGGGGCAGTCGCGGGAAATTCATCCAGCGGCATTATTGAAGTTCCTTCTTTGGGCAAGCCTACGATCAATATCGGGGACCGTCAAAAAGGAAGGATCATGGCTAACAGTATTATTAATTGTCCTCCGGAAGCTTTAGCCCTAGAAAGAGCTTTACGCAAAGCTTTTTCTCCCTCTTTCAGGGAACTCGCGAAAAAAGGCAGGAATCCTTACGGCAACGGCAAGACTGCTTTACGGATATTAACAATTATGAAAAAAGAGCTTCCCGGATTACAAATAAAAAAACACTTCCACGATTTATGAGGGCGCAATGTTCGATAAAAAAAGTCTGCTAGCCATTATACCGGCCAGAGGGGGGTCAAAACGCCTTCCTGGAAAAAATATCAAGACTTTTGCCGGCAAGCCTTTGATCACCAGGACCATTGAAGCTGCCTTGTCTGTGCCGGCGATCGATGTCCTGATGGTGAGTACGGACGATAAGAATATAGCCAGGATCGCTAAGAGCGGCGGAGCCAAAGTGCCATTGCTCCGTCCGCATAATCTGGCGACAGACCGTGCCAAAAGCGTAGACGTCATTTTTCACGCTCTTGACTGGTACAAAAAAAATGAAGGTAAGACTTTTGACTTAGTCCTACTGTTACAGCCGACTTCACCGCTGAGAGAAGCTAAGGATATTAAAAAGGCTTTAGCCCTTTTTAAAAAGAAGAAAGCGGGAGCGGTAGTGTCAGTATGCGAGACAGAACATCATCCTTGGTGGTCCAATATCCTTCCGCCTGATCACAATATGGGAGAATTCCTTAATCCCGCATTGCAGAACAGGGCCAGCCAGGAATTACCTGTTTTTTACCGTTTGAATGGAGCTATTTACCTTGCCAACACAGCTTATCTGCGCAAGCACAATGGATTCATGGGTAAGCAGACTTACGCTTTGATCATGGACCATTCATCTTCAGTTGATATTGATGACCTCAATGATTTTAAATACGCGGAATTCCTGAAATTGAAACATAATCCTTAAAATTCATGAAGAAGGCCAGATGAATATCTTATTAATTCAACCACCTCAGTATTATTATGGGAAATCAAGAGAGCCATTTTTATTTCCGCGCGGTATCGGCCATATTGCCAAGGCTCTTTTAGACGCCGGGCACCAGATACAGGTTTTAGACGTCTATGCTCATCAATATAGCAATGACGCAGTGCTGGAACATCTGAAAAAGGTCAGTTTCGACCTGGTGGCGATCAGTGCAATGTCGACACAATATAATTATGTCCGGTGGCTAAGTTCAGAATTGAAGAAACTGCACCCGGGTAAAAATATAATCGTGGGTGGGGCGCTGGCCACGTTCAGTGCCCAGACCGTACTGGAAAATACGGATATCGATACCTGTGTTATCGGTGAAGGTGAGAGGACCATTGTCGAACTGGTTGCGTGTCTTAACGATCCTGGACAGGTTAGCGGTATCCATTATAAGAAAGACGGCCGATTGGTTCGGACTAAAGACAGGGATTATATCAAAAACCTGGATGAGATCCCTTTCCCG
>JAQUQP010000136.1 GCA_028716025.1 bacterium
TGCCAGTATCTGATTGTGGGCCGCCGACCAGGAACCGTCCGGTAGGATTAATAAAACAATCTTTTTTCCAGTTAAAGTTTTTCATCAGGCGCGCAGGGATAATCGGCTTAATGATCGACTCGATAATCTCCTCTTTAGCCCAGTTAGCCATATTATCAGTTTTCTTATCTAATGCTTCTTCTGTATGCTGGCTAGAGACCACGATCTTATCAACGGCTACCGGTTTCTTATCTTCATACCGCACTGTTACCTGGGATTTGCCATCAGGGCCCAGGTAAGACAGGATCTTTTTCTTCCTGACTTCAGCTAATCTCCTGGAAAGGCTGTGAGCCAGCATAATCGGCATGGGCATTAATTCCGCGGTCTCATTACAGGCATACCCGATCATCAAGCCTTGGTCTCCGGCACCAATAACTTTACCTTTACGCCCTACACCCTGGGCTATATCTGGTGATTGCTTACCGATCGCGTTAAGGACAGCGCAGGTTTCATAATTAAAACCATATTTAACATCAGTATAACCGATATCCTTAATAACCCCGCGGACTAACTGCGGCAGATCAACATAAGCTGAAGTAGTAATCTCCCCGCCAACAATGACTAATCCAACAGTGATAAATGTTTCACATGCTACCCGGCTGTGAAAATTATTTTTGTTTGGCGGATCCAACCGGTAAATTTCATCCACTACCGCATCGGATATCTGGTCACAAACTTTGTCTGGATGTCCCTCCGTTACACTTTCACTGGTAAAAACAAAATCCCTTTTAAACATCTGCTTCCTCCTTTGGAATTACGAATTACTCGAATGATAGCGAATAAATGCCGAATATTATATTCGCGTTATTAGCTTTAATTCGTGTTATTCGTGGTTTCATTTTTTTTCATCTATATTGATCACTGAACCTTCAAAAACAGAGATATTTTCGCTGATCGTAGCCTGGTTCCCGATGACACAGTTACGCAGCTGCACTCCTTTAGCCACATGCACACCTGCCCACAGGATACAATCACTGAGCACTGCTCCTTCTTCAATTATATTATTATTGCCGATCGTAGTGAAGCTGTTTATGGTTACTCCTTTTTCTATTTGGCAGTTACTACCGATCACTACCGGACCGGTGATTTTTACCTGGGGATGAATAAAAGTGTTCTCCCCCACCCAGATATTCTTTTTCTTAATCTTGCCGGGGATCTTTACTTTTACGGCACCTTCCAAGGCATTCTTCTCCGCCCGCTTATACTCTTGCAGATTCCCAATATCGCACCAGTATGAATTCATTTCAAAACCAAAGATCGGTTTTTTCTTGCCTAGCAACAAGGGCCAGACATTCCGGCCAAAATCAAAGAATTTTTCTTTGGGAATATAGTTAAAGATTTCCGGTTCAAAAAAATAAATACCGGTATTCACTGTGTTGGCAAAAACATCGCTCCAGGCTGGTTTCTCGATAAATTTCTTAATCCGATTATGCCGGTCGATCAAGGTCACGCCATAATCAAAACGCGCATCTACTTTCTTTAAAACCATGGTCGCCAATGATTTTTTCTTCTGATGGAACTCCAGCACCCGGGTTAGATCAATATCAGTGAGGCCGTCACCGCTCATTACTACGAAAGTATCATCAAAATATTTCTCGGCTTTTTTTACTCCTCCGGCTGTCCCCAGCAGTGTTTTCTCCTGCGAATAATGGATTTTGATCCCATAGTGCTGTCCGTCTGCAAAATAATTCTTGATCATTTTCGGATATGAATGCAGATTAATGACAATTTCGTCAAAACCATGTTTTTTAAGCAGCTCCAGAGTATGCTCCAAGGCCGGCTTGTTGACGATAGGGATCATGGGTTTGGGTATAAAATGAGTAAGCGGACGCAAGCGTGTTCCTGCTCCTGCAGCCATAACCATTGCTTTCATAAAAACCCCTAATAAGTACCGAATTAAAAGAAGCGAATATCTCGAATGCATTATTCGCGTTATTCGCTGTCATTCGTGTAATTCGCTATTTTTGTATTTTGTACACCAATTTCCGGCCCAAGTCAATTAATTTTTTAACCTTAGGCTTGTTATCCGCTTCCGCATAGATCCGGACTACCGGTTCGGTACCGGAAGGCCGCAAGAGCAACCAGCTGGAATCTTCAAATATAATCTTTACCCCATCATAGTCCTTTACCTCTTTTACCAACGGTAAAGAACATACAATACCGGCTACTTTCCCGGAAAACTCTTGTTTATTGATATGATGATGATGCGTATGGCCTAATTTCAGGTCAATACGATCATAACAAGACATGCCAAATTCAGTAAAAAGTTCTTTTTTCAGGCTGATCAGGCTTTGGCCGGTCAGAGCCATCATTTCCAGCATATACAAAGCGCTCAAAATGCCATCACGTTCCGGGATATGGCCCCGGAAACCGATACCCCCGCTTTCTTCTCCACCCAGGAGGACTTTTTCCTTCAGCATAATATCACCAATATATTTAAAACCGATCGGGGTTTCATTTAATTTCAAGCGATATTTACGGCAGATCCGCTCGATCAAATACGTTCCGGAAATAGTCTTGACCACCGCTCCGGTCTTTTTTCTATTTTTAATCAAATGTAATAACAGCAGAGAAAAGATCTGGTGAGAATTGACAAAAACTCCCTGGCTGTCTACCAATCCGATACGATCAGCATCCCCATCCAGAGCGATACCAATATCAGCTTCATTCTGTTTCACCGTTTTGATCAGCGCCCCAAGGTTAGCAGCTATCGGTTCAGGGTGGAGTCCTCCAAATAAAGGATCACGGCCGCTATTGATTGAGATAAACTTGATCGATCCTCCCGCTAATAACTTTTCCAGGCAATCCTGTCCCGCGCCAAAAAGCGGATCGATAACTATGCTTATTTTATGCCGGCGTATTTTATCGATATCTACCATACCCTGCAGATGATCCAAGTAACTTTTCCGGAGATTAACTTCCCTAATATTACGTTGGTCTTGCCGGACCGTTGCCTGCCGCAGTGATCGTTCAAATAATCTGGTCACTTCCGGATGGGCTGAAGCGCCTTGCGCGGTTTTGAATTTCAAACCATTGAATTCATAGGGATTATGGCTGGCGGTAATGATAATCGCTCCGGCTGCTTTCCTGCTGACCACGTTGTAAGAAACAGCCGGAGTCGGTACCGCTTGAGCGCTCAACAAAACCTTAAAACCATTACCTGACAACACTTCAGCCACGGCAGAAGCATATTCTTGGGATAAAAAACGGCAATCATACCCGACAAGAACGGTCAGCGGCCGGCAGACGGCGGCCGGCAGATTATTGAGGTAATCGCTGATGGATTGGGTGACCAGGCGGACGTTACTAAAAGTAAAATCGCGGGCAATTATCCCGCGCCAGCCGTCAGTGCCAAATTTAATTTCTGTGGTCAAACGTATCCTCCGGATTTATCATGGTTCTTCTTAGAATTCCGTTTAGCTGTAAAGCTGTAGTAGTCCAGCAGGATGTCCAGCAAGCTGTACAGCGGTAGAGCTGCTCTTATAGTTTACTATACTTTTTCAGGATCGAGTGGTCAGATAATGCCGCTCCGGGGCTAAGTGCAGTATGAGGCTCTATAATACACTGTTTACCTACCAGGCACTTTTCCAGCCTGGATCCTTCTCCCACTTCCGTATGATCATGGACGACACAATCGTTCAAGATCGCGCCTTTGCGGATTATCACTCCGTTCCCCAGGGTGACTTTCCCGTTTATCTGGGCAAATTCTTCGATCCTGGTTTTATGGCCCATCACCAGTTTACCATCGATTACCGCTTCCTTACTGATAAAACTATTATTGCCTTGCCAGATATTCTTGCCGATTTTGCGGCCGGCGATATTGGCTCCGGCAATCCCCTCAATTATATCAAAATGTACTTGCAAATACTTTTCAATAGTGCCGATATCGATCCAATAACTGTTATTGATAAAACCAAAGAGCTTTTCCTTTTTTGATAATAAGTCAGGAAATAATCCCCGCTCTACTGAATAATTGACCCCTGGCGGTATTAAGGATAATACTTCCGGTTCAAATATATATACCCCGGCATTGATAGTATTACAAGTAACCTCATCCCAGCTTGGTTTTTCTAAAAACCTTTCAATACGGCCATTCTTGGCAGTCTCTACCAAGCCATAAACGGTGGGATCTTTCACCCTGGTCAAAGCGATAGTCGCTTTAGCCTTGTTCTTGATATGATAACGGCGCATAGCTTCAATATCAATATCCATTAAAATATCACCATTAAAGATCAGCACTTTCCGGTCAATGTACTTTTGCGCGTTCTTGATCGCGCCGCCGGTCCCGAGCGGATCATGCTCATGTACATAATGTATTTTAATCCCGTATTCTGAGCCATTGCCGAAGTGGTTTTCAAAGGTATGCGACAAATAGGCCAGGCAGAAGATCACTTCCTTAATGCCATATTTTTTCAACAGCTCGATCTGGTAAAGCAAAAACGGCTTATTGACAATAGGCAATAATGGTTTAGGCGTGTTACACGTAAATGGACGGAGTCTGGTGCCAAGTCCTCCGATCAGGATCAATGCCTTCATGTTTCCCCCACTCATAAAAAAGTTTTAAGTTATAAGTGTTAAGGTTCTCCCTGCTGATCCCGATTTATCGGGATCAGCAGGGGAAAACTCAAAATTGCTTTTTAAAATATTCTACTGTTTTTTCCAAGCCAGTTTTAAAATCCACTGTTGACTGCCAGCCAAGGATCTTTTTTGCTTTACCGGCATTCAAGAAGCTTTTCTGCAATTCTCCCAGCCGCGGCGGTTTATAGATAGCTTTTTGGCCATAGCCAGTGATCACTGATAGCTCGTCAAATAAGGTATTTACGCTGGAAGCTTTCTGCGTTCCGATATTTATTATCTCATTCAGGCCTTTCTGTAAACCCCGCAGATTTGCCCGTACCACATCCCCGACAAAAACATAGTCGCGTAATTGCTTCCCATTGCCAAAAATATTTATCTCAGCATTACTTATTATCCGCTGGATAAATATCGCCACCACGCCTGCTTCCCCATGCGGATCCTGTCTCGGGCCATAAACATTGCCATAACGGAACACCAGGTATTTTAAGCCATAGGTAACCGCGTAGTAATTCAGATAGACTTCGGTAGTATGCTTAGTAACGCCATAGGGTGAGAGTGGCTTGGCTGGTATATTTTCCGTAGGTGGGTTTTTCCCGCATTCGCCATACATTACCCCGCCGCTGGAGGCAAAGATAAATTTTTTTACTTTGTATTTAACGCAATTCTCCAGCAGGTTAAGGGTCCCGAGAATATTCACCTGC
>JAQUQP010000137.1 GCA_028716025.1 bacterium
TTTAGGGCACAGTTTATTTAAATTAATATTTACCCTGGGTTTCCGGCTCAAAGTCGTGGGTGCGGAAAATATTCCACCTAACGGGCCAGCATTGATCTGTGCCAATCACCAGAGTTTTATCGATCCACCGCTGGTTGGTTCGTCACTTAAACGGCCAATCAATTATATGGCGCGCCATGACCTGTTCACTGTACCGGTTTTAGGATGGCTTATTTCCCGGGTCAAAGCATTTCCGGTGAAACGTTCAGGTGTCGGTGATCCCGGCGCGTTCAAGAATATTCAGCGCTTACTGGAAAAAAAGGAAATTGTCCTGCTTTTCCCTGAAGGCACCCGCAGCCGTGATGGATTCTTACAGAAACCTTTACCGGGAGCAGGATTAATTGTTTATCAGGCTAAGGATATTCCGGTTATACCTTGCTATGTTCATGGTTCAAGAGAAGTATTACCACGAGGCAGTAAGTTTTTACACTATCATCCGCTCCTGGTAACCTTTGGCCCGCCGATAGATTTCAGCGCCTATTACCAGAAAGAAAAGTCCAAAGACCTATACCGGGAAATGAGCGCTAAAATAATGCACGAAATCGCTAATTTGAAAGCACAAGAGAATGATAAAAATTAAACTTGCCAAGCATGCCGGTTTTTGTTTCGGGGTAAAGCGGGCCGTGAACCTGGCCCTGAAAACCGCAGCTGAAAACAAAACCAAGAAAATAGCTACCTTAGGTCCGTTGATCCATAATCCGCAGGTCACCCAGGAGTTAGCCGGTAAAGGTATCATCGACGTGTCAAAACCGCAAAAGGTCAATTCCGGTATTGTGATCGTCTGTTCGCATGGCATGCACCCCCTGGTCCTGGGAAAATTAAAGAAAAAGAAAGTTAATATTATCGACGCTACGTGTCCCTTTGTCCGGAAGATCGAGAGAACAGTTAAGCAACTTAAAAAAGAAAACTATACTATCGCCATTGTCGGTGACCGGGAACATCCAGAGGTGAAAGCGATCACCGGGTATGCCGGTAAAAAAGCTATCCTGATCGAAAACCTTGAGGATGTCAGGAAATTACCCAGGTTTAAAAAGATCGGGGTTGTGGCCCAAACTACCCAGTCGGTGGGAAAATATGAGAAAATATGCAACGATCTGTTGAGTAAAACGGACAAATTGAAAGTTTTCAATACCATTTGCGATGCCACCCAGAAAAGACAGGAAGGAGCTGTATGCCTGGCCAAGGAAGTGGAAAAAATGATCGTCATAGGAGGATACGAAAGCGCCAATACTAAACGTTTAGCTAAGCTGTGCCAGGAGCTGGGACGGCCTACCAGGCACATAGAACAGGCCAGAGATCTGGATCCGGTATTTTTAAAAGGCGCTGGCAGTGTCGGGATTTTAGCCGGGGCATCAACTCCTGACTGGATCATTAATGAAGTTATCGCACGAATAAAACAAACGGAGGAATCATAGGTATTATGGAAACACAGAATGATTGGATGGAAGAAGCTTTAAAAACGAGCAAAGAACGTTACCAGGAAGGTGATATTGTCACCGGAAAGGTCGTAGGTGTCACCAATGATGGCTTAGTTGTAGATATCGGGATAAAAAGCGAAGGATTGATCCCGATCAGTGATTTTGACAAAGATGAACAAGATTTTAAAATTGGCGATCCTATTGAAGTGCTTTTGCTCAGGAAAGAATCAAAGACAGGACAAGTTCTTCTTTCATACCAGCAAGCACAGGAGATCAGGCAATGGGATAAATTGGAACAGGCCTATCGGCAAAACCTGATCCTAGATGGCACGATCAAGAGAAAAGTAAAAGGTGGCGTTAACGTAGAAGTCTTTGATACTGAAGTGTTTATGCCTGCCAGCCAGGTGGGATTGTCCTATGTTAAAGATCTGGATACCATGCTGGGTCAGGCTGTACGCGTGAAGATCATAAAATTTGACCGTCCTAAGATGAACCTGGTCGTATCCCAACGCGTAATACTAGAAGAAGAAGTACTCCTGAAAAAAGAAAAACTCTGGGCTGATTTGCAGGAAGGCCAGATCAAAAGAGGCCTGATCAAGAATATTACGGAATTCGGGGCTTTTATCGATCTTGGCGGCAGCGAAGGCCTATTGCATATAAATGATATCAGTTGGGGCAGGGTTAAAAAAGTAGGTGATGTTTTAAAAATCGGGGAAGAGATCGATATTAAAATATTGCAATTAGACCGGATCAACCAGAAAGTTTCTCTAGGCTTAAAGCAGATGATCCAGGATCCTTGGTTGAGCGTAAAACAAAAGTATCCGGTTGAATCTGTAATTTCCGGTAA
The DNA here is from genome assembly GCA_028716025.1 of bacterium. Next base: position 2,305 of record JAQUQP010000137.1, read on the forward strand.
AGTAGTATCCCTGGCTGATTTCGGCGCTTTTGTGGAACTGGAAGAAGGCATTGAAGGTCTCATCCATGTATCAGAGATGTCCTGGGTGGAATTTGTAAAACATCCTTCTAAAATATTGAAAGTCGGTGATGTGGTCCAGGCTAAGGTGCTGGCGATCGACGAGCAAAAGCGAAAGTTATCTCTTGGCCTTAAACAAGTCCAGCCGAATCCCTGGGCAATGTCCGCTGAAAAATACAAAGCCGGGACCAGGGTTTCGGGTATCGTTTCTCATCTCGCTCCTTTTGGCGCTTTTATCAGAATGGAAGATGGGATCGAAGGATTGATCCATGTCAGTGATCTTTCCTGGGCTGAAAAAATAAGTCACCCCCAGCAAGTTTTAAAAGTCAATGACCGCATAGAAGCGGTAGTATTAAAAGTGGATGCGAAAGAGGAAAAGCTTGCCCTTGGCTTTAAACAGCTTCAAGATAATCCGGTAGCCGGTTACAAAGCCGGGGAAATTGTTGAAGCCGAGATCACGGAGATCGTAGAACAGGGGCTGGTAGTTTCCATCGGCCAAAAGATCAGGGGATTTATCCATGTTTCGCAGATCTCTGGAGAATTTACAGAAAAGCCGACAGCCGCATTCAAGGTAGGGCAAAAAGTAACTGCCAGGATCAGTAAGGTAGACGCTGATGAAGCCAAGATAAGTTTAAGTATTAAGGAATATGACAAGGGCGTAAAAAAAGAGACAGTCGCGAAATACACTAAAACCACTGAACAGAAAGTCACTTTTGGCGATATTTTGGGAGACCAGCTGGCGAGGTTCAGGCAGAAAGAGTAAGAACCGATTACGCGGATTATAAAGGAAGATTACGCAGATTAAGAACATAAGAGCCCCGATGTATAAAAGATTATTGCTGCCGATAATTATGAGTTTATTTTTGTCCTGGACAGTATCAGCTGGTTTTGGACAGAATCAAACTAATGTCACTGATTTTAAATGGCAGGTTATAGAAACTCCGCATTTTATTGTACATTACTACCTTGAAAATGAAGCCATGATCGAATCTGTTGTCCAGATTCTGGAAAATGGTTACCAGAAGGTAACTAAGGATCTCAATATCGAGCCTGCCGAAAAGATCCCTTTTTTCCTTTATGCCGCGCATAATGACTTTGAGCAGAATAATATTGGAAACGTCGGGGAAGGGGTAGGCGGATTTACTGAAATATTCAAAAACCGTTTCGTAGTGCCTTTGAATGGCAGTGAGAAATGGGCAATCCATGTAATAGAACATGAAATGACCCATGCCCTCGCTTTTGAGTTTTTTTTTGGAGGGCGTTTCTGGCGTTCGATCTACTTGTTTAAAAGCCTTTTTTATCCTCTCTGGTTCATTGAAGGTTTAAGCGAATATGAGTCGTCGCCTTATGATATCGGCGATGAGATGATACTTCGTGACGCGGTGATCAATAACGGCATTATACCGCTGCATAAACTGGGTAGCTTTGATCATTTACAGTCCAACCAGATACGTCTGGCTTATAATGAAGGGCACAGCGCCTTATCTTATATTGCCGGCAAATATGGACATGGTAAGATTAGTGATTTGCTCTACTTGTTGAAAGATTCATATGAAATTACCAGCGTTCTCCAAACGGTGCTAAAAAAAGATATTTTTAAACTCAATAAAGAATGGGAAGCTTACTTAAAAGAGAAGTATGCTGATCCGGTTAAGGATAAAAAAGCAGTCAGCTATTATGGGGCCAAGATCACGGATCGCGGCTACTCTAACCAGAATGGCCGGTTTTCTCCCGATGGGAAAAGGATAGTTTATTTAACCGACCGCCGGGACCAGTATGAGCTCTTTCAAGACGCGCCTAATGGCCACAAGCCGCGCACTTTATTGAACTGGTTCCAACGTAAAAAATTTGATACTATCAATACCGAGGGCAATATCTTTTCTTTCTCTCCGGACTCGCAGAACATTGTTTTCAGCGCAGAAAAACTACAGCGACAATACCTTTTTGTATATAATTTCCCCCGCCATAGTCTCACCCGCATCAAGGTTGGTTTGGATGACGTCTCCTCGCCGCAATTTTCCCCTGACGGGAAAAAGATCATCTTCAGTGGATTGAATAAAGGAGTAAGCGATCTCTATTTGATCGACCTGACCGGCCGGAATTTGACCAGGCTCAATGACGATAATTATGACGACGCTTACCCGCTTTTTACCGATGACGGTAAAGGAATTATTTATGTCAGTGAACGGGGAAAAACAAGGTACTTATTCCAGCTAGACCTGGAAACCGGTAAAATGCACCGGCTTACCGACTCGGGGAAAGAAGAGATCGCTCCATTCTTGGATGCGACTGGGCAGTCGCTTTATTATATCGGCGGGGACACGGGTATCTATAATGTCTACAAACTGGATTTGGACACCGGAGAAAAACAACAGTTGACGGATGTAAGTACCGGCTTCGTTTCTGTCGGTATCAATCAGTCAGGGAATGGATGGTTGCTTAGTGGCTATAATGAAGGCAGGACAGACCTGTTCCTGGGGAATATTGCGGCTACAGCGGTCACTGCTAGTTCCAATACTATTGTCGCGGCAAATTTACTGGCAGTGCAAACCTCAACGACGACAGTGAATACGTCAGACTTGATCCTTAACCGGTATCCATACCATTTTAAAGCTGGCACTGATTACATTTTGCCGATCTTTGTCTTGTACGCTGGTACCGATGGAGCCGGATTTGCCGGAGCTACATATTGGCAAGTCAGTGATATGTTGGGTGATCATATATTCAATACCGGCTTGACTTATTCCAGTGACGACAATTTTTTAAACTATTCACTCGCGTACCAATATGCGCGTTGGCGGCCGCAATTCACGTTCGCCGGGTCTGGCGCTACAGGGTATGATGTCAATGACAATAATGACTTGCTCAGGGTCAGGGCGTATCAGGAAAGCTTTTATGTCACTTATCCGCTAGACCGCTTTCATAGCGTTGTGACCGG
>JAQUQP010000138.1 GCA_028716025.1 bacterium
ACCCTTACCATTTGATAAACTTAAAAATGGGATCAAAAAAGCTATTGATAGTATTAACCGGCCAATGACGGACGACCAACGGCTAATGAACTTCAGCCAATCTATTATGACGACAGATACAGTGCCAAAGATCGTCTCAGCCAGTTTCAACAGTAACGGTAAAAAAGTCTTGATCACTGGCGTAGCCAAGGGGTCTGGCATGATCCATCCCAATATGGCTACCATGCTGGTTTTTATCATGACAGACGCGGCTGTAGAAAAAGATTTTCTCAAAACAGCGCTAAAAACCGGCGTAGAACCATCTTTTAATATGCTCACTGTTGATGGCGATACCAGTACCAATGATATGGTCTTGGTAATGGCCAGTGGACAGGCTGGTAATAAGATTATCAGCGCCCAGAGCCGGGAATGTAAAATATTTTCCCAGAAACTGTCACAGGTCTGCAGGGAATTGACCATCATGATCGCCCGGGACGGTGAAGGGGCGACCAAACTGGTTGAAGTAGTGGTTAATGGGGCCAGGAATTTTGCCGCGGCTAAGCAGATAGCCATGTCAGTCGCTAAATCAAGCCTGGTAAAGACTGCTATTTTTGGTAATGATCCTAACTGGGGCAGGGTCATCGCTGCCATAGGATATAGCGGAGAATATGTTGACCCGGGGCGCGTGGATATTGCCATTGCCGCCGGGAACAGGAAGATCCTCATGTGCCGCAACGGGATAGATCCAGGCTTTTCAGAGGTCCAGGCCAAAAAATTACTGCACGGCAAAGAATTGAAACTACTTATAAACCTGAAACAGGGGCCTGCCAGCGCGACTGTATATACCTGTGATTTCACTCACGGTTATATCGATATTAATGCCAGCTATAGAACATAGGCTGATCTAATGAACATACTCAAAATAGATCCTGCCCGTATTAACCAATCTCTCATCACTAAAACTGCCCAAAAAATAAAAAAAGGCGGGGTGGTGATTTTCCCAACAGACACAGTGTATGGGATCGGCTGCCTGGCAGACAACGTAAAAAGCATTAAGCGTATTTATCATATTAAGAACAGGGGACAGCACAAACCCCTGCCAGTACTCATAGCTGGTTTGCGACAGTTGACTTGTCTCCGGGTGATAAAGACCCGGGAAGCAAAGCAGCTGATCAAAAAATTCTGGCCCGGTCCATTAACCCTGATCATGCCTACTATTGATGGCGGGTTGATAGGCTTGAGAATGCCTCAGCATCCGGTGGCCTTAGCTTTATTGAAAAAAACCGGGCCCCTGGCTGTAACCAGTGTTAATTTCAGCGGCGAGGCCAGCGCCAGGACTATAACGGAAATACCAGCAGGCATAATAAAGGCGGTGGACCTGGTTATCGATAGCGGTGCCTGTCCTTTAGCTATTGAATCAACTGTTGTGGATATGACTGGACCGCGCCTGAAGTTCCTGCGTACAGGGTATATTAGCCAAAAAGAGATAAGACAGGCTATTAAGCATGTATAAAAAAATACTATTTATTTGTACCGGGAATGTCTGCCGCAGCGCGATGGCTGAAGCCTTGAGCAAAAAAATGTTCAAAGATTTTGGCTTAAAAGGCATAAAAGTCTGGTCCCACGGCCTGGCTGGTTCAAGAATGATACAGGTCCCGGATGAGATATTGAAAATAATGGATGAAGAACAAGCCAGCCTGCGCGCGCATGTTTCCAAACCTTTAATAGGCAAAGACCTGGCCAAAGCTGACCTGGTCCTGGTCATGGAAAATTATCACCGGGAGAGAATAGTGACTGATTTTCCTGAGCTGGCAGGTAAGGTTTTTCTTTTTAAACAGTTTGCCGGTGGCGGTGAAGGTGATATTGAAGACCCGATCGGTATGGAAGAGAAAGATTATCGCGCCTGCAAAGAAGAAATAAAAAATTATCTGCATACACTAATAATAAAACTACAGGAACAAAGGAGATAGCCATGTCCTATGTTAAAAAGATCGACCCGGAACTTTATGATGCCATACTAAAAGAAACGGAACGTGAAGCTTATACCCTGGAGCTGATACCCAGCGAGAATATTGTCAGTGAAGCGGTTTTGGAGGCGCAAGGCGGGGTAATGACCAATAAATACGCTGAAGGATACCCCAGCAAGCGTTATTACGGCGGTTGCGAGTTTGTCGATGTAGCGGAAAAATTGGCTATTGACCGGGCTAAACAATTATTTGGTTGCGAACATGTGAATGTCCAGCCGCATTGCGGTACTTCCGCTAACCTGGCTGTTTACCTGACTGTCCTGACTTTCGGGGATACGATCATGGGCATGGACCTGTCTTGCGGCGGCCATCTGTCGCATGGCAATCCCCTGAATTTTAGCGGCAAATTTTATAAGATCGTAGCCTACGGCGTGACCAAGGATACGGAAACCATTGACTATGACCAGATGAGAAAACTGGCCCTGGAGCATAAACCAAAAATAATTGTGACTGGTGCCAGTGCTTATTCGCGTTTTATTGATTTTAAGAAAGTGAAAGAGATCGCTGATGAAGTGGGAGCTTTCCATATGGCTGATATCGCCCATATTGCCGGGCTGGTAGCAGCCGGCATGCATCCTTCGCCGGTGCCATATGCTGATTTTGTAACGACTACTACCCATAAGACACTGCGCGGACCCCGCGGTGGCATGATCATGTGCAAAGAAAAATTTGCCAAAGACCTGGACCGGATAGTTTTCCCCGGTATCCAGGGTGGGCCGTTAATGCATGTCATAGCGGCTAAAGCTGTCGCTTTCAAAGAAGCGCTGGGTGATAGTTTTAAAACGTACCAGAAACAGATCGTCGCCAATGCCAAAGAATTGGCCCAGGCTTTGCAGAATGAAGGGTTCAGGATCGTCAGCGGCGGCACAGACAACCATCTTATGCTGGTGGACCTGCGGTCCAAAAAAATCACCGGCAAGATCGCCCAGGAAGCACTGGATAAAGCCGGTATAACCGTCAATAAGAACACTATCCCTTATGATCCGGAAAAACCTTTTATTGCCAGCGGTATCAGGGTGGGTACGCCATCAATTACCGCCAGAGGTATGAAAGAAAAGGAAATGACCCAGATAGCCAGATGGATCAACCAGGCTCTGTCGTCCCATGATAATGAAGCGGCTTTAGCCAAGATCAAGGCTGAGGTAAAGCAACTGTGCCTGAAATTCCCTATTTACGGAGAAAGACTCAGTGACCGGTAAACAGTGTCGAAGCCCGAAAAGAAAAGTTTTATCGGGCATCGTTACCGTACACCGTATAACGAAGCAAAGAGGTAACTATTGACCTGGAAGATGGGTTCGATCATTTATGCTGTTTTTTTTATTTCCCTGGTTTTGAGCCTGGTGATAACACCTTACGTGATCAAGCTGGCAACCCGGCTGAAAGTAATGGACCAGCCGGAACAGAGGAAAATTCATAAGAAACCGGTACCGCGCTGGGGTGGCTTGGGAATATTTATTGCTTTCACGGCAGCGGTAGTGTTGTGCTGGCTTATTTTCCCTTATTTCAGGCATTTGGCCCATTTTACTACCTCGAAATTTTCGATGAGTTCCCAAATAATCGGTATCCTGGTAGGCGGGGCTATCCTGATCATAATCGGTACCATAGATGATAAGTACGGACTACCGGCTATAGCCAAGTTATTCGGCCAAATACTGGTTGTCCTGGTACTGATCAATTATGGGATCAAGATCAGCGGATTTGCGTTGCCTTTTCTTGATTTTTTACCTTTTAATTCTATCTTGATCACCCAACTCGTGACTGTATCCTGGTTCCTGCTATTTATTAATAGCGTTAATTTCAGCGATGGTATGGACGGATTGGCGTGCGGTATCGTAGCTATTTCCTCTTTCACCTTCCTGGCAATATCTATCCTCATGTGGGGTACCCAAAAAATATTAGTGATACAGAACCTGAAACTGGCGGCCATTCTTTCCGCGGCCCTGGCTGGCTCCTGCATCGGTTTCTTGCGCTATAATTTTTTCCCGGCAAAAATATTTATGGGAGATACCGGCAGTATGTTCCTGGGTTATATGCTGGCAGTGATCACGACTATCGGCACTTTAAAAACTACTGCCGTTATTGCCTTGTTCATACCCATGCTGGCGTTAGGACTGCCTCTGATAGACATTAGTATTACGGTTTTTCGGCGTTGGCATAATAAGGTTCCGTTATTTACTTCTGACCGGCAGCATTTACATCACCGGCTTTTAGGCAAGGGATGGACCCAGAGAGAAGTGGTGTTGTTGAGCTACGTCTTGAGCGGTATCCTGGGTATTTTCGCGATCTTGCTGACTATTTATAAAGGAGTGCCCAAGTGATTAAAGTAATTGCCGTATTTGGCACACGACCAGAGGCAATTAAGATGGTTCCGGTTATCCATAAGCTCAAAACCATGAAAACAAAGTTTAAAACTATTGTTTGTGTTACAGCGCAGCACCGGCAGATGCTGGACCAGGTATTGAAAATTTTCCGCATAAAATGCGACTATGACCTTAATATCATGCAAAATGCCCAGAGTCTCTACCAGATCACGACTAATGGATTGTTGAGGCTGGAAGAGATCTTTAAGAAAGAAAAACCGGATATAGTGCTGGTACATGGCGATACAACGACTACCCTGGTGGCAGCGCTGGCAGCTTTCTATGAAAAGATCCCGGTGGGGCATGTGGAAGCAGGCCTGCGTTCTTTTGACAAATACAATCCCTTCCCGGAAGAGATTAACCGGCGTATTGCCGATGTATTGGCTGACCTTTATTTTGTACCTACTCCGCTCAGTGCCAGGAACCTGAATAAAGAAGGAGTCCCCGGCAAAAATATTTATATCACCGGCAACACCGTGATCGATGCGCTGTTAATGGCCTTAAAAGCTCCTTATCAAGCCCAGAATAAACAACTTGAATCCCTTGATCCCGGGAAAAAGATCATCCTGGTAACCATCCACCGGCGGGAGAACTGGGGGGCTCCGTTAAAAAATATCTGTACTGCTTTGGCCAGGATCGCAAGCCGTTACCCTGATGTGCAAATAATCTATCCTGTGCACCTGAATCCGCAGGTCAAAAATACTGTTTATACCGGGTTGGGCGGCAGGAAGAATATCCTGCTTTGTGAACCTCTTGATTATCTTGATTTTGTGCATGTTATGCAGCAATCATACATGGTAGTGACTGATTCGGGCGGTTTGCAGGAGGAAGCTCCATCCTTGGGTAAACCTGTGTTGGTTTTGCGTAAAGTAACAGAAAGACCGGAAGCAGTGAAAGCTGGTACAGCAAGGGTTGTTGGCACTA
>JAQUQP010000139.1 GCA_028716025.1 bacterium
CGTAGAAGAATCATAATATATCCGGTACTGATCGCTTCTTAATCCCGTAAATTTGTCATACTTGATATAATTAACTGCCGAAGCAGAGCTGAAAACCACTTCCTGCGGAGCTATGCATATATCATCGAAATAAGATTCTGTCCCGGGACTTAAATTAGCAAGCCTGATCTTAAAAACTTCACCGGCATTGCGGTTGGTGGTAACAAAATAATGTTGCCAATAACCGGTAGCCATAGCACTGCCTACCACCACAGGAGGACCAAAATTCCCGCCGGAGTCGCGTAGCACACGAGCTTCTGTTTGCCCGCCTGATTTTATCCAACAGGAAAATATATAATTTCCCGTATAAGGAAAAGATGAAACCGCGCTTTCGTAAGTTACCACTCCTCCCGCACTCTCTGTCTTGATAGCGTAAAATCCACTTTTCAAATTCGGATTGCCGACGCCGATCTTAGAGATACCGCCCGGGAAAGGGCTTTGCCAATTATCCGGCGGCGTGGTTATATCCTGGGGCGATTCAAACCCGGGATTATATCCCGCATTACCGATACTGGAAAGTTTGGCGCTGCGAAAATCCTGTTTGATCCAGTATATTGCATCCTGGGCATTTTGCTGTAATTCCAATTTTACGCCACTGGTCCAGATCATCTGAGTGGAAAACTTAATGAGATAAAACAATCCCAAACCAACTATACAACTGATGCTGACAACAATCATTATTTCAACTAAAGTTACCCCTTTATTCAGGCCAAGGCGGCTATGCTTCAGTTTATGGTACATCCCAGACACTCACTTCCACCGTCACCGGTACAGTGTCTTGAAAAACAAGATTCATAGTAAAAAAATCAGTTGTATAACCATCAGTTAGAGCCATTTGCCAAGTAGGCCTTTCCTGGATAAACCTGAGAGCTTTTTGCACGCCGGCTTCCCCGTAATATTGTTCCTTGGCAATTATTTTTTTATGTACCGTACCTTTAGACTGGACAGCCAGCCATAATCCAAAACTGATCGCTCCAATGCCCAAAATAACCAACACGATCGTAGCTGTTATCAAAATACTGCCTTTTTCATTACGTAATCTTTTCATAAAGTATCCTAATCTAATAACGTTTTACATTCGCCCTGATGGTGGTGATCGTAACCGGCGTCCCGCCAATCCGGCCGCGCCAGTCAACGTTAACAATGATCTGCTTATAATCAGTAGTACCAGCACCCAGCACGGTAATAGCTCCCCCGTTGGGAACATTTACATATTGCACTGTTACTCTGCGGGTAAATTTTTGCGCGTTAGGCACTATATTATTGTTAATATCCCGGGGCGGGGTTTCGATCAAACCATTATAATCATCAATATCGTCCCAGGTCAGTTTTGCTCCATTATCGCCATTAGTATCTGGATTGGTTTCTACCCCATCACGGCCCAGAGGCTGGGCAGAATAAGAACCCACCGGGGTTTGGCCTCCTCCGGCTGGTTCATTTTCATCCCACTTTTTTTGCTTGATCTCTTCCATCAAGTCTTGAGCCAGTTGGACAGCTTTATTTGCATCTCCAAAGCTCATCGCTCCCTGCATACTATTAAGTAGAACTTTGGTTAAGGGTACGACCACTACCAAGATAATGGCAACCGCCATCATAAGCTCAACCATGGTCATACCATTTTTGTTCTTACTTAGTAATTTGTACATAAATAGCCTAAACTCCTTAATCCTTGTTCTTGCTAACTAATACTAACATAATAGGCAATAGTTGTCAAGGTTCCCAAGAGCCTTTAGGAAGGACCCGGTCAAAAACTAAAATAGCGCGACACTAGGGCAATAAGCTGATCATTGAATAATATCACGGCAATAGTGGCCGCAGCTATAAACGGCCCAAAAGGAATCGGGTCCTTTCTTTTCTTTTTTCCCGACAATAGTAATACCGTTCCCACTACTCCGCCGAAAAGAAAGGATAAACCCAGCATGATGAGCGTGTTTTCCCAGCCCAGGAACGTGCCTAATCCAGCGGCGAGTTTAATATCTCCCCCACCCATGCCACCCCGACTGATCCAGGCGATGAGATACAGGATACCACCGCCAACCAGAAGACCGACATAGCTGGCCACCAACTGATTCAGTATCTGTGGGAAATAAAAAATTATCTGTAAATATAATTCCTTGTTAAAAAAACTGAATACTGTGCCGGCGATCATCAAACCATAGCTTAGTTCATCAGGGATTATCTGTTCCTGGAAATCAATAAAGGTAATAATAACCAGAACCAAGGATACCAGGGCATACATCCAAAAGAAAAAAGTAAAATTATATTTTAAGAATAAAGCCGCGAATATGATCCCGGTGATCAGTTCAACTAATGGGTAACGCCAGGAGATCGGAGCCTGACAGGAGCGGCAATTGCCGCGCAAGAGTATAAAGCTTAAAACCGGGATATTATCATACCAGGGGATTGGCTTGCTGCATGACGGACAATGAGAAGCGGGGAAAACAATGGATTCATTACGCGGGAAACGATATATGCAGACATTGGCAAAACTGCCAAAAAGCAGTCCAAATAAGAATACGATCACAGCTTCGACGATGATAACATTCTCCTTTTGAACAAATGGGTTGGGGTAACCCCCAACCCATTTATGTAAGTACGAATATTACATATCAGTTTACCAGGTATTAATGACCACGTTTTTGGTATCATTACCGGCACATCTGACTTTAAATTTTGCTGCGGTCGGAGAGGTAAGATAACTATACCTATAAGACCAACCACCGGTACTACCAACATCAGCTAAATTTGAAGCTGCTGCCTGGTCAACGGTTGCTGCAGCCGCATGGTTCAAGGTGCAAGCTTCATTAGCCTGGGGCATAGCATCCAGATATTCGTTAGCTCCGGTGCCGATGAACGGCGATGTCGTAACGTTAACTGGGAATATACCTTCCAAATCGCTATAATAAATATTGAGTGCTGAACGGACAGCGCCCAGATTACCTTTGGTAGCACCTTCTCTGGACCTTCTAATAAAGTTCATATAACGCGGAATAGCTATACCAGCCAAGATACCGATAATGGCTACCACGATCATTAATTCTACCAAGGTAAACCCTTTTTTACTTCTCAGGAATCTCATCATAATTTTTCACCCCCTTTCGATCTTGAATATCTTGCCTTCACTTATCTTAAAATAACACAGTTAGCTCTTAGTGTCAAGATAATTTTTAAAAACGGTTTACTGTGATCCCTTACTGACAACTTCACCCAGCTCAAAGATAGGCATGAACATGGCAATAACCATGGCCCCGATTACTATACCCATTACTACAATAATGATCGGTTCGATCATACTGGTCAGACCGCTGACCGCTACATCTACTTCCTGATCGTAAAAATCAGCAATCTTGTTAAGCATATTATCCAGCGCGCCGGTCTCTTCGCCGACAGCGATCATTTGGATCACCATCGGAGGAAAAACACCGCTTTCTTTCAAGGGAGTGGCAATCCTTTCACCTTCCCGGATATTTTCCCTGGCATTCATGACCGCGTCTTCCACTATTTTATTACCAGATGTTTTTCCGGTCGTACCAATTGCGTCCAGGATAGGTACACCGCTTTTTACCAGGGTACCCAGGGTACGGGAAAATTTGGCAATGGCCACTTTACGGATCAGGGTTCCGAACACCGGCACTTTAAGCAGGAAATTATCCCAGACCCTGCTCCCTTTTTCCGTCTTCACGTATTGCCGCATCATGAAAATGAGAACTATACCGCCAATGATCAAAAAGACAATATATTTTCTTAATATTTCACTGATATTGATCAGTACCTGCGTAGGCAATGGTAATTCACCGCCAAAAGCGCTAAAGACCTGTTTAAAGGTCGGGATGACCACAACCAACATGAAGATCGTGATCGAGATCGCGACGAAACTAACGATCGCCGGATAAACCATGGCGCTTTTGACTTTGCCCATTAACCGGGCAGTGGATTCCAAGTAAGCGGACAAACGTTCCAGAATGATATCCAGCACACCGCCGGTTTCACCGCTACGGATCATACCAACATATAACTCGTCGAATACAGTGGGATATTTAGCCATGGAATCAGCTATGGAAAGACCTCCTTCAATATCGGTCTTGACATCACTGATCACTTGCTTGAACACTTTATTGTCTATTTGTTCCACTAAAATGCTTAAGCCCTGGACGATCGGCACGCCTGCGCTCACCAGGGTGGAAAGCTGCCTGCTGAACAGTACTAAATGTTTGGTCTTGACCCTTTTCCCCTTTTCTTTTTTCATAAAGGGAAGCGCTTCGATCATGGCACTGGCCAAATTTTTCTTCTCTTCTTCGATCGCCAGAATTACAAATTTCTGTCCTCTGAGCTTATCCGCGACATCTTTCTGGATCTTGGCTTCCATCACCCCGGACATCTCCCCGCCTTGCGGAGCACGAACTTTATACTTATATTTAGGCATCGACACGCCTCCTATAGAATTTCAATTTTCTATTTTACTTAAATGATTCTTTACACAGCCTTTGCAGATCCTCAGCGTCCATCGTGTGCGCCATAGCTTCGGCATAAGTAATTATATGTTTGGAATAAAGGTCGTATAATCCATAATTCATTGTCTGCATACCATATTTAGCGCCAGTTTGCATGGCAAGCGGTACTTGCTGGGTTTTTTGTTCCCGGATCAAATTCCTGATCGCCGGAGTGACCACCAGGACTTCCGAGCACATAACCCGGCCGGAACCGCTGGCTTTAGGAATAAGTTGCTGGCACATAACCCCCTGCAGTACAAATGATAACTGCGCCCGGATCTGGGTCTGCTGATGCGGCGGGAAAACATCAATAATACGGTTGATCGATTGGGGCGCATCGGTGGTATGTAATGTGGCAAAAACCAGATGACCGGTTTCCGCTATGGTCAAAGCCGCAGCGATGGTTTCCAGGTCGCGCATTTCCCCGACCAGGATAATATCCGGGTCCTGTCTTAAAACATATTTCAAGGCCTGGACAAAGGAATGCGTATCATTGCCTACCTCACGCTGGTTCACGATACAATTTTTATGGGAGTGCACATATTCAATGGGATCTTCGATAGTCACAATATGGCTATGACGATTCTCATAGATATAGTCAATAATAGAAGCTAAGGTGGTAGTCTTACCGCTGCCAGTCGGGCCCGTAATCAAAACTAATCCCTTTGGCAATTTTACGAAATCCTCTACTACCGGAGGCAGGCGTAATTCTTCAAACGAG
>JAQUQP010000140.1 GCA_028716025.1 bacterium
TCCCCAAAGATACGCGTGGCCTGGTCTATCAATCCGGTGCAGCGGGATATGAAATGAAGATCGTAGCCGCGGCGATCAAAGTGAATGAAGAACAGGTAAAAAGATTTTGTCAGAAAATAACCGGTCAGCTGGGTTCATTAAAGCATAAAACAGTTGGCATACTGGGTTTATCATTCAAACCCAATACCGATGATATAAGAGAAGCGCCGGCTTTTGCCGTAATAGATTTCCTGCAGCGGGAAAAAGTGCTGGTTAAGGTTTTTGATCCGGTTGCTATGGCTGGGGCCAGAAGAAGCGTGAAAGACGTTACATTTTGTCGGGATGCGTATCAGACTGCCAAAGGTTGTGGTGCCCTGTTGATCATAACAGAATGGAACGAGTTCAGGAACCTGGACTTGGCCAGGATCCATAAAGTGATGAAAAAACCAGTTATAGTTGACGGTAGAAATATATATAACCCCGGAGAAATGAAAAAGCTCGGATTTAATTATATCGGGGTGGGGAGAGGATAATGAAAGTAGTGATCTTAGCAGGCGGCAAAGGAACTAGATTAAGCGAGGAAACGCAATCTATACCTAAACCGATGATCGAGATCGGTGGTAAACCAATCTTGTGGCATATCATGAAAACATATTCCAATTATGGATTCAATGAATTCGTGATCTGTTTGGGGCATCTGGGGTATGTCGTGAAAGAATATTTTTCCCATTATTTCCTGCATATGAGCGATGTGACCATGGACCTGGCCAAGAACAGTATGAGCATTCATACTACGGCTTCTGAACCCTGGCGAGTAACTATGGTAGACACCGGGCAGGAAACCATGACCGGCGGACGTTTGAAAAGAATAGAGAAATATATCGGTAATAATCCGTTCATGATGACGTATGGTGATGGGATCGGTAATATTGATATACCGGCGCTGGTAAAATTTCACCAGGAGCATAAAACCCTGGCCACAGTTACCGCGGTCCAGCCTCTGGGCAGGTTCGGCAGCCTGGATATCGGCGGGGAAGATAGGGTATCTTCCTTCCTGGAAAAACCAAAAGGCGATAATACCTGGATCAATGCCGGATACTTTGTACTACAGCCGGAAGTGTTCAAATACATTGAAGGCGACAGCATTTTATGGGAAAAAGAGCCGGTGGAAAAGCTGGCGCAGGAAGGACAATTAGCCGCCTACCGGCATAATGGCTTTTGGCGCCCGATGGATACTCTCAGGGATAAAAATGAACTGGAACGGCTCTGGCGGTCAGACCAAGCACCATGGAAAGTCTGGAAATAAGCAGAAAAGGCAGATACGTATATGAGCGATAAATTTTGGCGGCAGAAGAATGTTTTAATAACCGGGCATGAAGGTTTCTTAGGGTCTAAACTGACCAGGCAGATCTTAGCGAGAGGCGCGAATATTGTTGGCCTGGATATCCTGGTGAACCGGAAAGACACTGTTTTTAATGAAGATGAGTACAAACGGTTCATCACCATCAAAGGTAGTGTCGCTGATTTTTCCCTGGTTAGAAAGATCATTGCTAAATACAAGATCGAAACGATTTTCCACGTAGCCGCGGAAGCTATAGTCGGCCGCTCATTAAAAGACCCGCGGAATACGTTCCGGGCGAACATTGAAGGGACCTGGAATATACTAGAGTCTTGCCGTCAGTTGGGGACAGTAGGAGCGGTCGTGGTCGCATCCAGTGATAAAGCCTATGGCAGTCATAAAAAATTACCCTATAAGGAAAACGCTCCTTTGATCGGTGATCATCCGTATGATGTTTCGAAGAGCTGCGCTGATCTTATTGCTTATACTTATTATCATACCTATAATGTCCCGGTAGCAGTGACCAGGTGCGGCAATATTTACGGCCCTGGCGATTTTAATTACAGCCGGATAATCCCTGAGGCGATGAGGTGCCTGTATTACGGTCGCACGCTGCTTATCCGCAGTAATGGTAAATTCACGCGGGATTATGTATTTGTTGATGATATTGTCAACGGGTATATATTAATGGCTGAAAATCTGAAAAAGCTGCAATTGGCTGGCGAAGCTTTTAATATCAGCGATGAGAACCCTATCTCAGTACTTAAGCTGTTGGGGCACTTAAGTAAGCTTTCCGGCAAGAAGCTCAATTACAAAATATTAAACCAAGCCCGGTATGAGATCAAGGACCAGTATCTGGCTTCTGGTAAAGCGCGGAAAATACTTGGCTGGAAACCTGAATATACCCTGGAACAGGGCTTAGAACGCACTATTGCCTGGTATATTCAGTATTATAAAAATAAATGAAAATAATTTTCTTGGGTACAAACGGCTGGTATGACACTGCTACCGGCAATACTATTAGCATATTGGTAGAGACCACGAAGGCTTATATAGTCTTTGATGCCGGTAATGGCCTGTATAAACTGGATCGTTTTATTAAAAACCGTAAACCAGTATATCTTTTCCTGAGTCATCTCCACTTGGACCATATTATCGGATTGCATACACTGGCTAAACTCAACCTGCCGCAAGGGATGCACATTGTAGTGCCAAAGCAGTTAAAAAAAGAATTGCAACGATTCATGCGGCGGCCATTGACGGTACCTTTTAATATGTTGCCTCATTGCCGGGTAACACTGCAGAGTTATCATAAAACGATAAAAATGCCTTTTTCGATAAAATCCTACCGGCTCAATCATCCTTCACCCTGCTGGGGATACCGTCTGTCCGCGGAGGGTAAGGTCCTGGCTTACGGGCCGGATACCGGGCTCTGTGCAAATCTTTTTAAATTGGCTAAAAAGGCAGATGTATATATCTCTGAATCTTCCTGGCGGCCTGGCGAAACTCACCAGGGCTGGACCCATTTGAATCCAGAGCTGGCAGCTGGAGTGGCCAAACAGGCGCAGGTGAAGAGATTGATCTTAACCCATTTTGATGCCAGCCGCTATACAACTTTGGCTCATCGTCGGCGAGCGGAACTCACAGCTAAAAAGATTTTCAAAAACACCAGCGCTTCGGAAGACAACCAGGAAATGAGCATATGACTAAAAAAGAGACTCTGTTACTCACTGGCGGTACCGGATTTTTAGGTAGTAATATATTACATAATGTTATAAATGATGGGTATGAGGTAATAGTTCTAAAAAGAAGAAGCTCGAATACAAGCAGGATCAAGGATATTACCAATGACCTGACTTTATATGATATAGGTCAGATCGACCTGGAAGAAGTATTTAAAGAACACCAGGTTGAAAAGATTGTCCATTGTGCCACTAACTATGGCCGGGCAGTATCCAATCCCCTGGAAATTCTGGAAGCTAATTTGATGCTTCCCTTACGTCTCCTGGAACTGGGTAAAAAGTATAAAATAAATTGTTTTATCAATACTGATACCATACTGGATAAAGGCATTAATTATTATACCTTATCCAAAAGTCAGTTCAGGCAATGGCTGGAAGTTTATGCCGCGGATAGTGTCTGTATTAACATTGAACTGGAGCACTTCTATGGACCTTATGATGATGATTCTAAGTTTGTCACCAATATTGTGCATAAACTACTAAGTAAGGTTGATCATATCGATCTGACAGCGGGGAAACAGAAAAGAAGTTTTATTTATATCGATGATGCCGTAGATGCTTTTATTAAGATTATCAGGCACAGTAATTCTTTAACTCAGGGGTTTTATAATTACCAAGTTGGTTCCGGGCAAAAAGTTACCGTCAGAAAATTTGTGGAGATGGCCAAAAAAATAACTCATAACCGTAAAACCAATCTTAATTTCGGAGCTTTACCATACCGTGAAAATGAGGTTATGGATCCCCAACTGGACCTGAAGAAATTAATGGCGTTAGGCTGGCAGCAGGGTATTTCTTTAGCCGCGGGATTAGCTAAAATGATCGAAATTGAAAAGAAAGGATCTTCCCGATGAAAATATTAATTACCGGAGGCTGCGGTTTCCTTGGCTCAAATTTGGCTGCCGCCATACCGACAAATAATAAATTAGTAGTATTTGATAATCTTTACAGGTACGGTTCTACCGAAAATTTGGCTTGGTTAAAAAAGAAAAGGGAATGTACCTTCATCCACGGGGATATACGGAATAGGGAAGATGTGGAAAATACCATCAAGAAAGAAAACCCTGAACTGATCTATCATTTGGCCGGGCAGGTGGCTATGACTACGTCTATTATCAATCCCAGGATGGATTTTGAGATTAATAGCGTAGGATCCATTAATATCCTGGAAGCGGTCAGAAAGTATTCTCCGGCCAGTATCATCCTGTATTCATCTACCAATAAAGTATACGGTGACCTTGAATGGGTACATTACATTGAGCAGGCTAAGCGTTTTGTAGCGCCTGATTATCCTAAAGGGTTCCCTGAAACCATCCCGTTGGAGTTTCATTCCCCGTACGGTAATTCCAAAGGCTGCGCCGATCAGTATATGCTTGATTATTATCGTATCTTTGACCTGAATACAGTTGTCTTCAGGCATTCATCCATGTATGGTTCGCGGCAATTCGCTACGGCTGACCAGGGATGGATCGGCTGGTTTTGCCAGCAAGCCTGGGAGCAGAAAAAAGGAATAGCCAAAGGACCTTTTACGATAGCCGGGAATGGCAAACAGGTAAGGGATGTACTCTATGTTGATGATTTGGTGGCTCTTTATCTGAAAGCGGCTAAAAATATTAAGGTTATTAAAGGACAAGCGTTTAATATCGGTGGACGCATGGACAATAGCTTGTCGCTCTTAGAGTTATTTGATGTACTGGAAAGCGAATTGGATGTTAAATTGAAATACCGGAAATTGCCACCGCGGATCAGTGACCAAAAAGTGTTTGTGGCTGATATTTCCAAGATCTACCAGCTCCTGGGCTGGCAGCCGCGAGTGGATAAGATAACCGGAATCAGGAAAATGCTGGCGTGGGTAAAAAGGGAGACATGTTAATGCCGGGATGTGACCTCAGCGTTATTATACCTGCTTATCTTGAAGCAGAGAATTTAAGGGTAATTCTGCCCAGGATAAAGACGGTATTGACTGACTTGAAAATCAAATATGAGATTAATGTGATCGATACTCTTTCTCCCATGGACAACAGCAAAGAAGTATGCCAGGCTAACAATGTTAATTATCGCTCACGGGAGCACAGTAATTATTACGGGGACGCGGTGAGAACCGGCATCAAATACGCCCAAGGCCAAAAGGTCATTTTTATGGATGCCGATGGCTCTCATACCCCGGA
>JAQUQP010000141.1 GCA_028716025.1 bacterium
GCCAACACCGCGGGTACTGCCGGTGGACTTTAGCGCGATCTTTTCTACTTCTTCATCAATTACGTCCACAGTGTGGATCATCTCAGCTTCTTTATCTTTGCGCGGATCGCTGGTATACAACCCGGCGACATCGCTCAGGATTATCAGCAGATCAGCTTCTACTTTGCTCGCTACTAAAGCTGACAAGGTATCATTATCGCCAAATCTTATTTCATCAACTGCCACTGTATCATTCTCATTAATGATCGGAATAACTTTATATTCCAGCAAGGTCATGATCGTATTGCGGGCATTCAAATAGCGTTCCCGGGTACGCATATCTTCCTGAGTCAGCAAAATTTGCGCCACGTTCAAGCCAAACTCATTAAATAATTCTTCATAATGGCGCATCAGGAAAGTTTGCCCTACCGCGGCAGCCGCCTGTTTTTCACGCACGCTTTGAGGCCGTGTTTTCAATCCCAGCTTACCCATACCGGCACCGACAGCGCCACTAGTCACCAGTATGACTTCGCGACCCTGCCGTGACATCTGGACCACCTGCTCCACCAAGATACGCATGTGCGGCAGGTTCAATTGCCCATTATCATCCGTTAACGTACTGGTCCCTATCTTTATGACTATTCTTTTGTAATGCATATTTCACCTACAGTTTTTGATTATGGTTTTGGAAGTAGATTTAGTCTAAGGTTGTAAGGTTCAAGGTCACTACTTTAAACTACAAACTTACTTTAAGACTTACCTCTATTAACTTATAATTACTTTCCAGCTTTACTCAGTATATTCAAATTCTATTTTTCCGATCCGTACCATATCTCCTGGCTTAATTCCTTTATCATGCAGCGCCTTATCCACCCCGATCTTCTTGAAAATATTATGCATCCGCACCAGGGCTTCTTCCTCTTCTTTCCAAGTCATGGCTGCGATCTTTTCTATATGTTTGCCGCTGATCACAAATTCATCATCGATCAAATCTATAGTGAAGGCATTGGTCGGGGCAAATTCCTGTACTTTTTCCATCATCACCACTGGCTCAGGCTCAGGCGCATTTTCCAACTCTTTATGGACCACCCCCAGGAGCTCTTTCAGGCCAATACCAGCCATAGCTGAAATAACATATATCGGTTTTTTTTTCAAATGTTTTTTAAACTGTTTAATCTTTTCTTCGGCTTCCGGCAGGTCTGCTTTATTGAGAACTATCACTTGCGGTTTCTTAGCTAATTTGGGACTGTATAACTTCAATTCTTTATTGATAGACTGGTAATTTTCCCAGGCGCTTTTATTATCAAAACCAAATACATCAATGATATGGATCACTACTTTGGTACGCTCAATATGCCGCAAGAACTCATCCCCCAGGCCGACACCGCTATGCGCGCCATCGATCAAGCCGGGGATATCAGCTACGACAAAACTGGATCCTTCGCCGAAACTTACGACACCCAGGTTTGGGGTCAGTGTAGTAAATGGATAATCAGCAATTTTAGGTTTGGCTTTGGAAATGCGGGAGAGAAGCGTGGATTTACCGGCATTAGGATATCCGACCAGACCGACATCAGCCAGTAGTTTTAATTCAAGATTAAGGGTGATCTCCGCGCCTGGTTCGCCGCGTTCGGCTATCCTGGGCGCCTGCCGATTGGCAGATTTGAACTTAGCATTACCTCGGCCTCCGCGTCCGCCGCGGGCGACAAGCAGCTCTTGTCCATCTTCAGCCAGGTCACCCAAAACCTGGCCGCTGCCTGTATCCTGCACTACTGTTCCGACTGGCACATAAATAAATAAAGGCGGAGCACTTCTGCCATATCTGTTATTACCTTGTCCATTCTTACCGCTTTCAGCCTCATAATGCGGCCGGATCTTCAGATCAAACAAGGTACGCAAGGTTGCCCTTGCTTTAACTATGACATCTCCACCCTTACCGCCATCGCCGCCGTCCGGCCCGCCCAAGGGCACAAACTTCTCGCGATGGAAACATATACAACCGTCGCCGCCGTCTCCGGCCTTGACAAATATCTTACTATGATCAACGAACATGAAAGCCTCCGCTTCCTTCAATACAACCCGGAGTTCGAGGCTTTGCTATTTCGACACTGGGAGAACGGAAATCTGTCTGGCTCCGCCCTTAGTATACTTGAATTCAACAACGCCATCGATCAAGGCAAAAAGAGTATCATCTTTGCCGATACCCACATTCAATCCGGGATAAAATCGGGTGCCGCGCTGCCTGACTAAAATGTTACCGCCCTTTACTGTTTGCCCGTCTCCCTTTTTTACACCTAACCGCTTGCCGGACGAATCCCGGCCGTTTACGGCTGAACCGCCGCCACTTTTATTACCTGACATCTAATTCACCTCTATATTTTTTATTATCTGTGTCTCGCCCGCCAAAGCTTTAGTGGCGGGTCATCTGCCTTATAGTGAAATTCCGGTTATTTTTAATCTGGTAAAATCCTGCCGATGCCCTTTCATTAAGGCATAGGATTTCTTGGATTTGTACTTATAGACAACTACTTTTTTCTTCCGGTCATCTAATACTACTTCCGCGTTCACAGTAGCCTTCTCCAAGGCTGGTTTACCAACACTGATCTTATCCCCGTCTGCTACCATTAATACTTTAGATAGTTTTATTTTGTCGCCTGGTTTTTTCTGCATTCTGGGTACATCAACAATGTCGCCTTCCTTGACGCGATATTGGAATCCAGCTTCTTCAACAATTGCGTACATGTCTTGCTCCTCTCATTTGTTTAAATCTACGTAAATAAATAAAAGCAATAAGAGAGCCTCTTATTGCTCTGTTTATATATACACTATTCTTTAGTATTTGTCAATACCAATTATTATTTTCCAAACCTGACTGTCAATCCGAAGCGGTGAGATATCCCCAGATCCTCATATCCCTTCCAGGCATCATGGTAGGCAAAAGCATAATCCAACGAGTAGTTCTGCCACTTTACTCCCATGCCAAAGGTAGCTTCAGTCTCATCCAGGCCAGCCCGGATACTAAACAAGCGGGCTAGGACGTATTCTGTGCCCAGGTGTACTTTCATCTGCCGGTTCTCAATCTTGTTCAGGTCCATTGCAGTCAGCAAGTTGTTGTTGAAGAAACGGTAGCTGAATCCTAATGTGGCTGATAACGGATATTTGTCTGTGTCTTCAATGAGAGTCAGTTTGGGAGCGACCAGGTTTTGGATGCATAGTCCTATGTTAATACGCTGAAGGCTAAATGCTGAATGCTGGATGTCTGAATCGTTACCTTTGTATAATACTCCTGCATCTATTCCGTAACCTGTATCTGACTTTGTATTGACATTCTGGTTAACTATCTTGAGATTTACGCCTAATGATATATTTTTAAAACTTTCAGCTTCCAGCCTTAAGCATTCAGCAAGCTTCATTCCATAAGATACGATCGCAGCTGTTTCGCTTACTCCGCCTTCTCCCAGTTCATAGTTATATTCATCCCGTAATTGGAATCCCCTGGAGCTCAGGTTCACTATTGCCAGACCTACAGTACCGAAACTGCTAAATGCTGAAGGCTGAATGCTGGATGCTTCTTGATTTTCGTTTTTACTTCCAGCTTCTAGCTTCCAGCTTCCAGTAGATCTTAGAGGATATACTCCAGAAACAAAGCTATAGCCAGTCTTTTCATACATGCTGGCATACAGGGCTGTGATCTCTGGTTTCTGTAAAGTCGCTAATCCTGCCGGATTCCAGTAAGTAGTACTGGCATCGTCAGCTATCCCGACAAAGGTCTTGCCCATAGCCAGACTGCGGGCTCCCGCTCCGTAGGAAAGGAAAGCTCCCGGACGGCCTCCGTCTTCGCGGGCAAAGCCTAAGTCAAGGGCAAAAAGCGTGCTGGAGGCTAGAAGCTGGATGCTGAATATTAATATGGTCAGTAGTTTTTTCATGTTATTTCACCACCAGGATCTTGAACTTCTTCTTTTGATCATCACTATGCACAAACACAATATATCCGCCATTGGCGACAAGATCTCCTGAGCCGTTACGGCCGTTCCAGGTGAGTTGGTTTAAGCCAGTCCGGGCATTCTGCTCTCCCGCAGGTATCTCCCAGGTCTTGACCAGGTTGCCCAATAAGTCATAGATGGCGATGGCTACATTACTGTCGTTGACCAGATAATATTGGACTGTGATATCCCGCTGGCAAGGATTGAACGGATTCGGGTAACAAGAAAGATCATCCAGTGAATTATCCGGAGCATTGAAGCCAGCCAGTGCAAACATACCGAAGCTATCCATCTCCACTATCAGTTCCTGTTCCTGCTCATTATAGCTCTGCTCTGCCAGCAAACGTGGCGCAAACCTGTTCTTTTCTGTACTGGCGCTGACTGCTTGATGTGCCATACTGGCGATGAAATCAGTCACATTGCCGGTCTGATAGACTTTGATATTCTTGTACTCAATAGGATCATTTTCCATAGCCAGAGCGATCCATTGCTGTTTGAGAATCAATACTACTTTAAAAGCTTTTTTGACCTCTTGCTGGACAATATTGCCATTTTCATCATAGAAGATCACCTGATATGCTTTTCTGCCGTCAAACAACCATTTCAAAGGTTTAGGCAGTTTCGGCGGATTGACCTGGTCAAGTAAGGCTATTTCAAAGTAACCATCACAGGGCAGGCAATTGGGCGGCACGATCACGGTCAGGCCAGTAGCTGTATCACTAAAAGTGCCGCCTTCGGCAGCTTCTATCATAGTACGGAAGCTGAACCAGCAGGCATCAAGGTAATTCCTAACCCGGTCTGAAATAGTGTCCTTGAGGATAACTTCGTATTCTGTGTTATTCTTTAACTTTCCATTTATGCTTACCGTGCAGGTCGCGGAATCATACGCGATAGAATAGTCTTTTACCTTTCTCCCTTTGGCTTCCTGGAGAATAATATCCTTACTCCAATCAATACTCTTCACGGGTTCAGTGAAGGTGATAGTGATCGGGAGAGCATTCTTGGCTTTGACTTTTGCGTTGTTAGCCGGATATGTGCTCTTGACTTGCGGTTTGGTACTGTCAAAGATGGCAGCATAGATCTTGATAGTTTCAGTATTAGCCACGTTATCCAGAGCATAGTATGCAATGGTATGTAAACCATCCGGGGAATTGGCAGAAATATAGCAGCTGCTGGAAAGGATGGTTGAGTATTCATAAGCGTCCAGTTTTGTCCT
>JAQUQP010000142.1 GCA_028716025.1 bacterium
TGAAGTTAAAAACATTATGCTGGGGGTAGATATTGATGTAGCAGAGTTATTGCTAGCCGACCGGTTGCGGGCTAAAGGCGAAAAAATTGACCTGGTAATTTCACATCACCCGGCCGGGAAAGCATACGCTAATTTCTATGAAGTAATGGGTATGCAAGCAGATATCCTGCAGCAATTCGGCGTGCCAATTAATGTCGCCGAGCAAATGCTGGAAAAAAGGATCAAAGAAGTAGAGAAGAGAGTGATGCCTTCAAATCACATGAGGGCTTCCGACGCCGCTAAATTACTGGATATCCCTTTTATGTGCGCTCACACCGTGGCTGATAATCACGTCGCTACTTACCTTCAAAAGAAACTGGACCAGGCTAAAGTCCAGACCATAGAAGAAGTAATGAAAATCATCAAAGGTATCCCGGAATATAAAATATCCGCTGAAAATAACAATCCGCCGCGCGTTCTGATCGGCAAGGAATCTAACCGTGCCGGGAAAGTATTTGTCGATATGACCGGCGGGACTGAAGGATCAGTGGATATCTTTGAAAAGATGGCCCAGGCCGGGATCGGTACTCTGGTCTGCATGCATTTAAGTGAAAAACATGCGGAAAACGCGGAGAAAGCCCATCTCAACGCGGTTATTGCCGGACATATTTCCAGCGATAACCTGGGCTTGAACCTGTTATTAGATAGTGCGATAAAACAATTCGGGAACCTTAAGATCATTCCTTGTTCCGGATTTATCCGCGTAAAACATAACTAAACAAGAACAAATTCGAAATTCGAATATCTAAATTCTAAATAAGCTCAAAATACAAAATTCTAATTTCGAAACAAGATCTTCATCAGTAAATCTGAATCTAGAAATTTGGAATTGTTTAGGATTTAGAGTTTAGCGTTTAGAATTTGTAGTAGGATCAGTATGGCCGTCAGTAATGAATTTATCGAAGAAGTTCGCAGTCGCAATGATATCGTTGCCGTGGCCGGTGAATATATAAACCTAAAAAAGGCCGGTCGTAACTTCAACGCTCTTTGCCCGTTCCATAACGAAAAAACGCCTTCTTTCATGGTCAGCCCGGAAAAGCAGATCTTTCACTGTTTCGGTTGCCAGTTGGGGGGCAATGTTTTTACGTTTGTGATGAAGCTGGACAACCTCTCTTTTATGGAAGCCGTAGAAAAACTGGCCAAGAGAGTGGGCTTGGCGATACCGGCGGCAGCGCGTTCCCGGGAAGCTGCGGAAAAGAATAAAGAACGGGAAGAACTATACGCCGCTAATGAACTGGCAGCTAAATATTATGAATATTGCCTGAAAGAATTGACAGAATCTAAGATAGCGCAGAGTTACTTGCGTAAACGCGAGCTAAGCGCTGAGATCATCAAAAAATTCAGGCTTGGTTATTCTCCGCAAAGCGGGGATAAGTTTTTAAAAGCAGCGCTCAGCAAGGGTTTAAAACCGGAAGTGCTGCAAAAAGCCGGTTTGGTTAATTATAACGGCAACAGATATTATGATTATTTTCGCGGCCGGGTAATGTATCCGATCACTGATGCCAAGGGTAAAGTAGTGGCTTTTGGTGCCAGGACACTGGATGATACCAAGCAACCAAAATACCTGAATTCAGCTGAAACCCCTTTATTTTCCAAAAGCAAACTACTATATGGTTTGAACCTGGCCAGCAGCGCGATCCGCAAAACCGGACAGATCTTGTTGCTGGAAGGGTATATGGATGTGATCGCCTGCCACCAGTTTGGACTGGAAAACAGCATTGCCTCTATGGGCGTAGCTTTGACCCCGGAACAGATCGAGCTGGTTAAGAGATATTGCAGCAAGCTGGTCATTATTTATGATTCTGACCAGGCCGGGGTAGCGGCCACGCTCAGGGGCCTGGACCTGTTGATCGACAGCGGCCTGGAAGTAAAAGTAGCGGTGCAGAAGGCAGCTAAGGACCCGGATGAATTCCTGCATAAGGAAGGGCCGGAAGCATTTGCCGCCATTGTCCAGAAAGCTTTATCCCTGATCGAATACCGCTTGGAACAATCAATTTCTATGGCTGATTTGAGTACCGTACAGGGCAAAGTATATGTCGTTAATGAGATCCTGCCGCTCATCGCCAGGATCAAAAATATTGTGGAACAAAAATCAGAGATACATCGCCTGGCCCAACGGCTTAACCTGAACGAAGAAACGATCTTCTCGCAATTAGAGAAAATAGCCGATAAAGGATTCCGTAAAAAAGTAAGCCAGAGTATCCAGGAAGAAACCGCGTCAGACAGCGGTTTCATCAAAGCTCAACATAATCTTGTCCAGTTGTTCTTAAGTGACGCGGGCCTTTATCAGCAGTGGAATGGGAGCATAGCCCCCGAAGATATTACTGATCCCCATTTAAAAACTATTTTAGAAGCTATGGCTATGATCAGTAAAGAACACCAGGCTTTTACGCCATCTGAAGTGATCGATTACCTGCAAAACGAACAGTTAACCGGCATCATCGCCAAGTTGGCTTTTAGCCCTGCAGAAGGAGCGGATTCTTCCAAACAGGCCGGGGAATTGATCTGTTCGATCAAAAACTGGCATAAAAAGGAACGCTATAAAATATTAGCTGAAGAAATTTCACGCAAGCTGGATGCGGAAGGGAACGTAGATCCGGCTTTGATGCAGGAATATAAGGAATTGACTCAGATTTTCAAAGGTTCAAGAAATTAAGACTGTAGGGAGGCGCCGTGCCGACACGTCATGATTATGTGGAAAGAGAGCCAACGCCGAAAGAACTGGCAAAGTTGGTATCAGCAGGCAGGGAAACAGGTCATTTAACCTACCAGGAAGTGAATGAATTGCTGCCTGACGATATTGTTTCGGCTGATGAAATTGATGATATATATACGATGTTGACCGATCTGGGGATCGAGGTCGGTGATGAAGTTGAAGAGAAAGCTGTTCCGCCCAGCCAATTGGCGGAGGCGGCAGAAGAAGCAGCCGTCGTCCCATCGCTCATGGACCTGAAAACCAGTGATTCAGTACGGTTGTACTTGAAAGAAATGGGGCAGATACCGCTGCTTACTCCTGACGAGGAGATGGAATTAGCCAAAAGGATCGAAGACGGCAACAAGAAGATCAAGACTATGATCCTTGAAACGCCGCTGATTTTCAAAGAAATCACTAATATCGATGAATTGCTTAAGGAAGGTGAATCACATACTCCGGAGATATTAAAGATAAAAAAGATCAGTCCGTCAGTATTAAAGAAAAGGGCTAAACGGCTAAAAAGCATTATCGGTAAGATTAAAAAAACATTGAAAAAAGTAGGCGAACTGGAGACCCGGCTCCAAAAAAAGAAACTATCACCACGCTCCAGGGTGGCTTTAGAAAAGCGTTTGCTCAGAGAAAAGAAAAACATCAATAAACTGATCTTAAGTTTGAATTTGAGCAGTTACCGGATACGCAAGGTTATCCATAAGATAAAAAATATTGCTTTGCGGATTGAACAAAGCGACCAGGAAATAGCTGTATTGGCTCATCGGCTAAGAATGTCGCCCCAGGACCTTTGGCAATTGAATAAGCGGGTGGCCAGGCGTGAGGTTCGTCTGAAAGATATTCAAAAGAAAGTTAGGATGACCCCCAATGAGATAAGGCGCATCCTGCGCGGCTTTAAGAATATCAAACAGCGCTTACGCCGGATAGTGCGCAGTAACAATATGCAAATAGAGGAATTGCGTGACCTGAATGATAAGATCAACCAGATCCAGCACCAAATAGGCGAGGATAAGACCAGACTGATCAAAGCCAATTTGAGATTGGTAGTGAGTATTGCCAAGAAACATGTCCATCGTGGATTACAATTGCTGGACTTGATCCAGGAAGGAAATCTGGGATTGATGAAAGCAGTGGACAAGTTTGAATATAAGCGGGGCAATAAAATTTCCACTTATGCCACCTGGTGGATCAGGCAGGCAATAACCAGGGCGATCGCTGACCAGGCCCGTACCATCAGGATCCCTGTGCATATGACCGAGACGATCAATAAAGTTAAAAGGGTTTCTAATTTCCATCGCCAGGAATTTGGCGGAGATCCTACCTTAGAAAAGATCGCCAAGGAAACAAAATTATCAACTGATAAGGTGAAGGGGGTTTTGAAGATCATTCCCCAGCCTATTTCCCTGGAAACTCCGATCGGAGAAGAAGAAGATTCCAGGTTGGGTGATTTTATTGAAGATAAACAGGATCTTTCCCCGGTTAATTCCGCTATCCGGATCATGCGGCGGAAAGAAATAGAGAAAATATTGAACACCTTGACGCCAAAAGAAGGCAAGATCATAAAATTGCGCTTTGGTATCGGTGACGGATATCCCAGGACTTTGGAAGAAGTAGGGAAAATATTTAATGTAACGCGCGAACGTATCCGGCAGATCGAGAGCAAAGCGCTGCGGAAACTCCGCCACCCATCACGCAGCAAGATGCTCAAAGATTACGTTGAGTAAAGGCGAAGGCCATTAATTCGGACAAATAAAGCCAGTCACCTTGTCAGCTTGTATAAATAGTCTGGCAAAAAAGTGTTTTTTTGCCGGGTCAACAAGAGGAAGGGGTTCAGTGAGCCCGTTCTGTGTGGCGAACGACGATGAAACGGGGAAACCACTGGTTTCCCCTTGTGGAGCGAAACGAGCTTGCGTAGTGAAGCGACGGGCCCTTAGCTCAGTTGGTTAGAGCAGCTGACTCATAATCAGCTGGTCGCAGGTTCAAGTCCTGCAGGGCCCATATTACCCTTGCTTGAAAGGTTGCTTAGAGATAGTATGCAAAGGGGTGACAGCGAGGGGCATCTCAGATATAGCGATAGTGAAAAGTTTTGACCGAGCGTCAAGAGGGGGAAAGGTTATTTCCCCCTATGAAGAGCTCCGACATCCGGAGCGACAATGGGCAATTAGCTCAGCGGGAGAGCACTACCTTCACACGGTAGGGGTCACAGGTTCAATCCCTGTATTGCCCACCATGAAAGTTGCTACGCAACTTTAGCGTATAGCGGGTAGCGTATGGCGTATAGCAAAAATGCAATCAACAAAAAGGGTGGATAAATTGAATCAGGAAATTGAAGCTTTGATCGAATTACAGAAATTGGATATCAATATCGATAGCTTGATCAATAAAGCTAAAGAAATACCCTTAAGCATAGAAAAAGCCAAAACTGATT
>JAQUQP010000143.1 GCA_028716025.1 bacterium
AACAAAAAGTAATACTACCCCTAATTTCAATTCAATTCTCTGCCGAATGAAATTGAACATTAAGTCTCCAAATTATTAGTTCCAATCGTATTAATAACTATACCACAAAAACCTATGCCTGTAAAGGGGATTTTTGGGATTAAACCAAAGGTTAATCCCTCCTTGTTTTCGACTCAAATATGACTTTCAAATGTGAAGAATTTTTAACTGTAGGACCCTAAATTGTAGAGCCACATAATAACCGCGTCTTCCAGGTTATCGGCGTAATAACTCTTGCGGAGAGCAATATTTTTAAAGCCAACCTGCTCGTACAGTCTTTGGGCGGCCAGGTTAGAAGCCCGGACTTCCAAGGTGGCTCTCTTTAACCCTAAACGTTTGCCATCACATAAGACATAGAACAAGAGGTGTTTCCCCAAGCCCTGCCGCCGGTATTCAGGATGAACAGCGATATTGATCAAATGAAGTTCATCTACCACTTGCCAATAACCGGCATATCCTACTATTTCCATAGTCGGCTGGGATTTAGCCACAAAGAAGCGGCTAGTGGCAATACGTAATTCCTGTTCAAACATGCTTCTGGTCCAAGGCAGGGAATAACTGGCTTGTTCTATTTTCAGCACCGCATCCAAGTCCTCTGCCTTTAGATGTTCATATTTAATGTCCATGTTTTTTCCAGTTCAATTCAGCTTCAGAAGGCCTGATATAATAGGGAACGATCTTGCCCCAGGGCTGCGGTTGGTACTTAGTCCCGAGAAAACTGACCCAGGAAGCAGTCGGTCGCCATAGCTGTGGTGCGGCAAAACCGGCCCTCCGGGGGAGTGCCTGCGACAGCTTTTCCTTGACCGTACATAATGCCTCTCCCGTGAATATTATTTTTAGCGGTCGATCTTTCAGGTCCCGTACCAGTTTTTCCAATATAGCTAAACGATAGCTGGTGACCCTTTTAACTTCCCGATTGGCCCCAGACTGATATAAAGCATAATATACTTGCCCTTGAATAGCTGGTATTAATGGGCAGACCAGAGACTCACTCGGCGGTACCATAGCCGCCAGGCAATCCAGGGTAGGGATACTGACTATTTCTTTACGCAGCATCTGGGCTATGGTCCTGGCCACGGTTATCCCGATCCTTAACCCGGTAAAAGATCCTGGCCCTGAAGAAACAGCGATACGATCAATAGCGGCAAAACTTATTTTCTTTGCCGCTATAATTTTTTCTATTGCCGGTAATAGTTTTTCAGAATGGTTCATGGCTCCGTCTAGATCAGCGGCTGCTACTACTTTCCCATTTTTGGATAAGGCTGCGCTGCCGATCCTGGTAGAAGTTTCTATCCCTAAAACTATCATCTCTTGTTTCTCCAATCAGTCAGTATGATCTTCCGGGTGTTTTCATCAATACTTAATAATTCGATCTGTAAATATTGCTTGGGCAAGAAAGGAGTGATCTTTTCCGCCCACTCAACCAGGGAAATACCTTGACCGTAAAAATACTCTTCATAACCCAATTCGCGAAGATCAGTCAATCCTTCCAGCCGATATAAGTCAAAATGATAGACTGGTATTTTGCCTTTATATTCGTTAATGATCTTGAAAGTAGGACTATTGACATAATCCTTGACCTGCAAACCCCGGGCAATACCTTGGACCAGGCAGGTTTTGCCGGCACCCAGCCCGCCGCTGAGACAGACCAGATCTCCCGGCTTTAATTGCCGGGCTAATTTCCGGCCAAAGCGCTGCGTCTCGGCAGCGGATTTTGTAATAATTGTTTTACTCTGTTTTGAAATGCTCATAACCTGTATTCCTTGTTATAACTTCCCGGCCATTCTGGTCCAGGACTTTACAGCTTTTATCCCTGGTTATTTCCCCGAGCCAGCCGTTAGGAAATAAGGCGAGTGCTTGCCGGACCTTATTTTTGGGGACAGTAAACAATAATTCATAGTCTTCACCGCCGCTTAAAGCTAACTGCAAAGCGTGTTGATAGTTGATTGTTGATAGTTGGTTATTTAGAGGGATCTTATCCAAATAGACTCTGGCGCCAACCTTTGATCGTGCGCAAAGTATTTTTACGGAAATATGCAAGCCATCGCTGATATCGATCATACTGGAAGCCAACTTGTGCTTTACGATCAAGCGGGCTTCTTTTACTCTTGGCTCCGGCCTTAAATACCGCTGTAGTAAATGCTTATCGTTATTCCGCCATCCGCCACCCGCCATCCGTTTTCTTAGTAGTTCCAGTCCTGCCGCTGCTTCACCGATACGGTTGGTAACAAATAAAGCGTCTCCTGGGCTGGCACCGTGCCGGTACAGGATATCCTGGACCGGTGCTTCCCCTAAAAGGGCTATGTTAACTACCAGCCGGTCAGGGGACTTAACTGTATCCCCGCCGATTATTCCTATCCGGTACTTACGGGCCAGCTTGGCCACCCCCTGTGCCAATTTGTCCACATTATCCACAGGAATACTCACAGGAACTCCCACAGAGATCACCCCCCAGGTAGGGGTAGCGCCCATACTGGCTATATCGCTGATATTAACAGCCAGGGCTTTCCAGCCAATATCCAAAAAACCTTCATATTTCAATGAAAAATGGACATCTTCTATAAGGATATCTGTGGTATAAAGCAGGGCTTTATTGTGGCCAATTTTAACCACAGCAGCGTCATCCCCTATACCCTGTACCAATCCTGGCCGGCTTGGCCGGCCAAAAATACGCTCAACCCGCTGGATCAGGCCAAACTCCCCTATTTGCCCCAATGTTAACCTTTTTCCCTGAGCCATGTTAACCTTTCTTCTCAAACAATCTTAATAATCTTGATCTCTTGATTGTCATAGCCCTGGATGGGCATAATTCTATACAGCAAAAACACTCTATACATTTTTTATAGTTAATCCGGATATTCCCTTGGTAATTGTCTATCGCCTTAACCGGACAGCTCTTCACACAAACCTGACATTTAGTACACAATTCATCATTAACCACTGGGTCAGTTAACCTGATCAACCTGGCGATATAACTCAATAAGGGCACCAGGAACCCTGGTATTTTATCAGTATAAGAACCCGGCGGTAAATTAAATTTCACCGGTCGGAGCTCTTCCAGTGAAGCCCCCGGCAGGTCAATTTCAGCCAGGGTTTTTGGCCCTAGGCCAGCTTTTATGGCCACGGCAATGACCGGAACATTTTCTAAAGCAATTCCCATTATGCTGGCTTGTACGATATCCATAGCTAAAGCATTATCCGCCGCCAGCAGAAATCCGGTAGCGATCGGGGTACCGCTGGAGCCTGGACCTTCTCCCTCCATCCCGATAATGCAGTCCATAATATTAAGCTGGGGCACAACGTGAGTAAATAAAGCTACCAACAATGTGCTTAGTTCTTCTTTTTTTGGAGCTAATTTATGAAATTGTATTTTGGTCAATCCAGGCATAACACCAAACATATTCTTGATCGCGCCGGTAGTGACGGTCAGGTCATGGGTTTTGAATTTAGGTACGTTGATCACGACATCGAAGTCTTCCAGTACGCAGGCGGCAACAGGTATTTTAACTTTCTTTTTCCCGAGAGGAAGTTCCAATTCCTTGATCCGGCTTTTCTCAAAATTAACCAGAGTGGCCCCACTGGCCGCCGCGGCCTGTTTCATACCAGTGATTTCCCATAGTTGTTCGATCCGCTCCAGGATACCAAATCCTCCGGGACTGTCTCCGATAAACGGGAAAGCCCCTTGTTTCTTAATCGCCTCAGCGATAGCCATGATGAGCGCGGGATGGGTAGTCACTGCTGTTTCCGGAGGACGTGGAGCCAGGAGATTGGGCTTGATCAGTACTTTCTGGCCAGGTTTGACATAGGCGCCAAGGCCGCCGATATGATTAAGGAGAGCGGTTAAAGCTTGCGTCACTTCACTTGGTTCATACGTTTTACATTTAACAGAGGCAACCTTGAATTTATTCATGCTATTGCCAAGTCCACACGCTTTGCGCCAGGACTGCCGCTCCTATCGGCAAGGCCTCTTCATCCAGGTCAAAGCAGGCATGGTGCCAGGGATAGGTGATCCCTTTGGTTTTATTGCCCACGCCTAAATAGACAAAAGCGCCTGGTACCTGCTGTAAATAACTGGCAAAATCTTCTCCGCCCATAGAAGCGCGGTTAATAGTAACTATATTATTAGTTCCTAATATTTTGGTCGCGGCACTTTTAATAGTGTCGACCACCTGGTCATTATTAACTAAGGCTACTCCCAGAACATTGTATTCCAATCTGTAACTGGCGCCAAAAGCAGAGGTAATACCGCGCACAACTTTTTCTATCTTCCTGGGCATCTCCCGGTGGATTCGGTCATTCAGGGTCCGTACGGTCCCGTTCATCACGACCTTATCCGCTAAAATATTATATTGCGTGCCACCATTAATCGTACCAATGGTCAATACCACCGGGTCTGCCGGGTCTGTCTGGCGGGAAACTACCTGCTGGAGCGCGGTGATTACTTCCGCTGCTATCGCCACGGCATCTACGCCTTTGTGTGGCGCGGCCCCATGGCCGCCTTCGCCGGTAATAGTCAAGGTAAATTCATCTACATTGGCCATCATCTGCCCGTATTTCAGTCCGATCTTGCCAACCGGCAGTAATGTGTATACATGCATCCCGATGATCGCTTCGACGAAAGGATCCTTTAGGGCTCCGGCCTTGATCATTCTCTCCGCGCCATTGGAAATTTCTTCTGCCGGCTGGAAAATAAATTTCACCGGTTTAGTAAGTTCATCCTGGTGGGCCGCTAATAATTTTGCCGCTCCCAGAGCGCAGGTCATATTGCCATCATGACCGCAGGCATGCATGATCCCGTTAGAGCGGGAAGAAAAACTTTTTTTAATCGCTTCCTGAATGGGTAAGGCATCCATGTCGGCGCGGATGGCGACACAGCCAGTTCGCTGACGGCGGACGGCAGACGGCGGTTCAAGCAAACCAATGACGCCGGTGCCGCCGACTTTTGACTTAACCTTGTAACCCCATTTTTTAAGCAGGGAAGCAATAAAAGCGCTAGTTTTATATTCCTTATTGCTTAATTCCGGATATTGGTGCAGCTGCCGCCGGATCCTGAT
>JAQUQP010000144.1 GCA_028716025.1 bacterium
CCCAGCCTTTCATTTTCTCTTTAGCGATATAGGCGGGATTACCTCCCAGTATAATATCGGTCCCGCGACCAGCCATATTAGTGGCGATAGTCACCCCGCTTTTGCGGCCTGCTTGGGCAATGATATAGGCTTCCTGTTCGTGATACTTGGCATTCAAGAGATTATGCTGGAGCCCCTGCTTACGCAACAGGGCGCTGATCTTTTCACTTTTTTCGATAGAACGGGTACCGACCAGTACTGGTTGTCCTTTTTTATTACATTCGGCGATATCATTGACAATAGCGTTATATTTATCTTTTTCCGTCTTATAGATCACATCCGCATGGTCCAGGCGGATCATTTTTTGGTTCGTCGGCACTTCCATGACGTCCAATTTATAAATATGGAAAAACTCTTCCCTTTCAGTCGCGGCAGTACCAGTCATACCGGAGAGCTTACTATATAATTTAAAGAAGTTCTGGAAGGTGATCGTGGCTAGGGTCTGGTTCTCTTCAGCAATCCGCACATTTTCCTTGGCTTCCACTGCCTGGTGCAATCCTTCGCTCCAACGCCGCCCGGGCATCAAACGGCCGGTAAATTCATCAACGATGATAACTTCGCCGTCCTTAACCACATAATCCACGTCTTTCTTGAACAGATCATGGGCCCTGCCAGCTTGGAGAATATGATGCACCCATTCGCTTTGCATATCTTCGTAGAGATTGGGGATCCCTAGTAAATGTTCACATTTGGCCACCCCTTCTTCAGTCAGCGTCCAAAGGTTATTCTTTTCATCAACTATAGCGTCATAGCCTTTTTGGAGATTAACTTCCTTATATTTGGCATCTATTTCCTCTTTTTCCGTAACCCAGCGTCTTTTTAGATGGGGAATGATGCGGTTAATGATATAATATTTCTCCGTAGATTCTTCAGCCGGACCGGAAATTATCAACGGCGTACGCGCTTCATCTATCAGGATACTATCCACTTCATCCACCACGGCGAAATTAAGTTCACGCAGGACACAGTCTTCTTTGGAAATAGCCATATTGTCCCGCAGGTAATCGAACCCTATTTCATTATTGGTCACATAGGTGATATCACAGCGATACGCAGCTTGTCGCGCCGGGTTATCCATATCATGCTGGACTACCCCTACTGTCAAGCCCAGGAATTTATAGATCGGGGCCATCCACTCACTGTCCCGCTTAGCCAGATAATCATTGACCGTGACCAGATGTACTCCTTTACCGGTAATGCTGTTCAGATATACTGGCAGAGTCGCTACCAGGGTTTTGCCTTCACCAGTTCTCATTTCCGCGATTTTCCCCTGGTGCAGGACAATGCCACCCATTAACTGGACATCAAAATGGCGCATCTGCAACGTTCTCTTGCCTGCTTCCCGGACTACGGCAAAAGCCTCTGGCAAGAGCTCATCCAAGGTTTCTCCGGCGGCATAGCGTTTCCGGAATTCATCCAGCTTGGCACGTAGATCAGCGTCACTCAACGCAATCATTCGTGGTTCATAACTATTGATCTGCTCCACTAGAGGAAGCATCTTTTTCAGGTCACGTTCGTTCTTGGTACCAATGATTTTTTGGAATATCCAACCCAACATATGATCAATCCCCAGTCTAAAAATACTGAAATATAAATCCTAATATCTAAACTCTAAACAATACCAAATGCTCAAAATTCCAATATCAAAATATTTGAGAATGTGAATTCAAAGTTCAGAATTTGTTTACCTGTCCCCGCGTCTTTGATTTGTACCTTAGTACAAATCAGCAGGAGAGTATTTAGAATTTCGTGCTTAGTATTTATTTTATCAGTATATCATACTTCAGTCGAAAAAGCAAACCCTGTCAGGGTGTTTTCTAACAGGGTGAATTTACTTCAATTTTTAATTTAGAATCCGTAATTGTCCTATCGAACTATCGCTATCTTTTCCAATACTTCCAACCCGGTGCCTTTAATACTCAATTGGTACATCCCTGGATCCACTATTTTTCCATTTTGGTCATGCCCATCCCAGCTGATCAGGCCTTGGGCTTTTTCCTTGGTCATAACCACGTTTTTCCAGACCAACTGACCAGTCAGGGAACGGATCTCCGTTTCTACCTGTCCGCCCTTGTCCGAATTCATCATGATATATAATTTTTCATCCTTCGTCGGTTCAATAAAGCCCTTGGCTCCGCCTAAAACTGTAATCCCTTCCTGTTCATATAAAACCAAACCATTGATCTTAAAAGAAACTATGAACATATCCGCATAGCCGGCATTTTTATTGCCTTCAAACGTACCTTCAGTATATCCGGCCAAATACACATGGCCGGCTTTATCCGCGGCGATCCCGCTGCAAAATTCATTCTTATCTGTTCCCAGTTCTATTATCCAGGGTGTATTACCACAAGCATAATACTTCACCATGAAAACATCAGCTAATCCTTTATTCTTGCTTTGGCCCAAATTTCCCGTGGTATCACCGGCAATACATATCGCACCGGTAGCGTCTATAGCCAGTCCCAGGCTGGAATCAGAGGCTCGTGAGCCTAATTGGCGGCTCCATATTTTCTGGCCATTAGCATCAAACCTGGCCAGGAAAATATCCCCTAATCCTTTGTTAACGTCACCTTTTACCTGTCCTTTTGTTTCACCTGATACGTATATATTGCCGGAACTATCTCCGGCCACCCCGCCGCTAAAATCATTAGCGGCTGTCCCGATCTGCTTGATCCAGAGCCGATCACCGTATTGGTTATATTTCGCTAGGAAAATATCATAA
This sequence comes from bacterium, assembly GCA_028716025.1. The sequence goes on from JAQUQP010000144.1 coordinate 2,765, forward strand.
CCGCCAAAAGCGGTTTTCGGTTCAAGAGTACCACTCGTATCACCGGTAACAAATATATTACCGGAATTATCCACTAAAACCATTTTTGTGTGTTCAGCAAAAACTGTGCCAAACTGGGCGCTCCATAACCGGTCACCCGAGGCATCGAACTTCATAATAAAAACATCAGCTTCTCCGTAATTGCGGGTACCGGTCAGCTTACCATATGTATCTCCGACCACATACGCGTTGCCTTCGCTGTCACTGGTTACACTCAAACCATAATCAGACTCAGAAGAACCAAACTGCTTGATCCACAATATCTTACCGGATGGCTCTAACTTGATCAAGAATATATCCGCACCGCCAGCATTGGTTTTTCCTTCAAAACTGCCATAAGTATGGCCTGTAACATAAATATTCCCCACCGCGTCACACACCAGAGCTGCCCCTTGGTCTGAAGCAGTCGTGCCTAGCTGCCTGACCCATAACTCCTGACCGGCAGTATTATATTTGGCGACAAACATGTCTGCCTCGCCATAATGCCGGTTACCACTTAACGCACCTTCGGTATAACCGGTGACTAAAATATTACCGGCAGGATCACAGGCTATCCCCTGGCAATAGTCAGGCCCCGAGCTGCCAAATTCTTTGATCCACTGCACGTTTAAATCTTCTGCTACCGCCATTAAAGTTGTTCCAAGCATCATAAAAAGAAGAAAAAACGCTGCTTTTGCAAATTTGCCGTTCATTTTTCCGCCTCTTGTCTATATTATATATATAATAATAGCATATTCCCGCATAAAAGCAACTAATAAAAGACCTGCCCCGATATGATCGGGGCAGGGATTTCGTTAAAAATTCAAATCCGGTAAAGGATTATTATATTTTAACTACATTTTTGGCCTGTGGGCCTTTAGCGCCATCTTCAACGTCGAACTCAACTGCTTGCCCTTCGGCTAAGCTTTTGAATCCTTCGCCGTTGATCGCAGAGTAATGTACGAATACATCACCGCTGCCGTCTTCTTTTTCAATGAAGCCGTAACCTTTGGCGTCATTGAACCATTTAACTTTTCCTTTCATCAACAGCCGTTCCTCCTTCTTTCTACATTCCGAAGGCGCTACTCCCACAAAATGGTTTTACATCCTTCAATGCTAATAATAGCAGAGTTCCGTAATTTAGTCAAGCGATATTTAATTATAAAATGTAATTAGTTGTTAGTTTTAGAAGCAAGTATGGAGGCAAGTTTAAAGTTTTTGGGCTGGAAACCAAGCCCTAAAGACCTAAGACTAAACCTACGTTCTAACCTAACACCTATATCCTTACTTTTGGACCTGGTTTACTTCAACAACTATTCTTTCCGCAAATTTTTGTCCCACTTCCTGTTCACTGGGAAGAGCCGCAGAAATAGTCAAGAAATGCGGCCGTTCCTCATCCTTCACCACATAAGTAGCTTTGGCTATACCGCTATTATTGGTCACCAGTGACGCAGTGGCCAGGTTGCGGCAAGAAGCAGTAATGGTACCGATCTGGGTAACACAATAATCCACGGGTTTATTAACAGCCGGTTGGCCATTCTCAGTGTATTTTATGATAATATTCACGGTATCGCCATTCTTATATACTGGCTGATCAGTACTGATCTCCAGTTCTTGCTGTTTGATCTGTTCATTATTGGCAATATACACGGCCAGTGGTTGTTTGATTACTATTTCCTTGCCTTCTTTGGTCAAATAGCGGACCTTCAAGTCATACTTACCATCACTTAATGCTTTGGTATCCAGCTCAGCCCGCCACCAATTGGCCGTATTGGTCAGTTCCTGCCAGGTATTGCCATCTACTGAAAATTCAATTTTAGCCAGGTTCGGAAGTAGTGTTGACTTAGTATAGACTTCTACCGGTATCGTTCCCTGTACCTTATTAGCGTCACGCGGATTGATCACTAATGCCTCATAGAATCTTTCCATGGCTCCAACTGCCTTACGTGGAGTACCAACCAGGTTTATGTCATCCAGCATGGCCACAATACCGAACCATTCTTCCGGCTCGGTTTCTTCATGCCGCTCTTCATCACCTTCACCCTCATTATTTTTCCACCACTCATCGATCCAAGAGAAAATGCAAGCCCCATTGCCTTTTTCCGCTATCATCGAGTAGGTATCATTAACAATACCGACAGCCTGTTCATCTTCAGTGTTGCCGCCATAGCCAAATTTGCCTTCACCGCGCTTGGACATACTATAACCATACTCGGTGCCTATCAACGGCTTACCAGATCGGAAGAGCGTCGT
>JAQUQP010000145.1 GCA_028716025.1 bacterium
TAAACCCAGGGGTTGCAGGTATTTATGCAGGTAAATATAATGCTGTTCCGCCAAGATCTCCGTCGGAGCCATTAATACCGATTGGAAGTCGTTCTCAGCAGCCAGGAGCATAGCGCACAAGGAGACGATGGTCTTGCCGCTTCCCACATCACCCTGAAGCAGCCGGCTCATCACCCGCGGTGATCGCATATCCGTGAAAATCTCACTGATCACCTTTTTCTGTTCGACAGTGAATTCAAAAGGAAGTAACTCTTTAAATGGGGTAAGCAAGGTCTTAGTGACCGTATAAACTGTCCCTTTAGCCTGGTGTCGCTGCTGGAAATATTTCATGGCCAGGGCTGTTTCCAATAAAAACAGTTCGCCAAAAGCCAAGCGCTCACGGGCTTGTTGCTGGGATGGGAAATCAGGCGGGAAATGCATCCACTCCACTGCTTTTTTGAAAGACAATAGGAATTCCTGTTGTCTGATAGTTTCCGGTAAATATTCGCCCAAACCTTCCTTATATTCATCCAAAACCCGGCGGATCAACGCCCTCAGGAAACGCATATTCAATTGCTGAGTTACACTATAGACCGGGACGATCCGGCCAGTATGTATCAGGTCTTCATGGTCCCCGGTTAAGACCTCGTAAATAAAATTCTTTATTTCAAAGGTATTTTTCTTATTTGCCGTCCGTTCAAATTTTCCGCTGATAATTACCGTAGTTCCCTGGGGCAGGTAATTTTTCAGGTAAACCTGATTAAAACACACCAGGACTACTGTTCCGGTACCGTCACTGACCGTAATTTTTAACAATTGTCTGTGAAACTTGGTGTAGATCACCTGGTGACGGAGAACAGTGGCTTGAATAGTGGTAGTTTCTTCCGGATGCAGCTGGGCGATCAGCTTAAGATGGCTGCGGTCAGCATAATCCCGCGGAAAATAAGTAAGCAGGTCATATATAGTGAAAATACCAATATCTTTCAGGAGTTTAGCGCGCTGCGGTCCCACTCCTTTGAGATATTGCACATCTTTATTCAAATCCATATCAGCTCTAATCCGCGTAATCTGTTTTTGGAATCCCTGCCTGCCGTCAAGCAGGCGCGCAATCTGAGGGTTCCTGGTATTTTAAGAAACCTCTAAATATTCTCTTGCCAAGCTTTAATAAATATGCTATAAATAAGACACCGAATTTAGCGAATGATAGCGGATTACTCGAATTAGTCATTAATTTCATTCGTGATATTCGGATTTTTTAATTTGCGTTATTCGTAGTCAATAATTTAAAAGAGGTGAAGTATGCTGATCAAATGCGCAATTTGCGGTAAACAAGCCGCCACTGGCAATAAGATAAGTCATTCGCACAAAGCCAGTAAACGGCGGTTTCATGTCAACCTGCAAAAGATCCGGATCAAAATAGACGGGAAAACCGCCAAGAAATACGTTTGCACTAAATGCATCCGCAGTGAATTCGTCCTGAAAGCCTAGGATCTAATTTCCTCCGAAAGGCATGCTTAAAGAAACCACATAGACAGACACAGTTGACAAATGATCAGGGGCTACCGAGTCCCTGATCTTGTTTTTCTTCATGGCCATATCCAGCATATATCCTTTATCCGAGAAACCAATACCGAAATTGTAGGTCACTTTTTCCGGATCATTCCAATTTTCCCCGCTCACTCCAGCCCTGAGGATAACCATATTTAACAAATATTGCTCGATCCCGAAATGCTTAGTGGTTAAATCATCATGATCGGGATAATATATCTTTTTTATATCATACATGACTGTTATCTTCTGCGGCAAACTCATGGCTACGCCGCCATGCAAGGTAAGCGGTAGACGGTTCTTATCATAATCACTCCAATACATATATCCGATGGTGTTAATGGCGCTGATACCGAATGACAAATAAGGGCTTGGCACAAATAGTACCCCCAAGTCCAGACTCCAACCATTACCGGTATCCACGTTGATCTTGGTCACATCACTGGTCGCATCTTTAGTACGCTGGGCAATGGATAAATTACTGTTAATATAATTCAGGCTTACTCCAGTAAAAACATTATCTTTGTACATCCTGGCAGTGGTCAGCATTATCTCATTCACATTGATCTTCTTGTTTACCCATTCTTCCACGCCATTATTATTAGTATAAGTATCCGTAGCTATCTTGGACAGCGGACGGATAGATAACGCCCCGCTGGGTGAAGCAAAACTCATATAAGTCAGCTTCCCGCCCCGCAAAGGATCACTCATGATCACGTCATCCCACTTAGCACTGCTCTCTCTTTGCAGATTTGAGCAAATGGTAAAAGAATTTGAGGTCATCAAAGCTAATCCTGCCGGATTCCAATAAGGGGCTGAAGCATCGTTACTCAAACCGGCAAAAGCTTCTCCCGTACCTATAGCCCTGGCTCCCACTACCTGCCCGTCAAAAGCATCAAATTCAACTGGAGCCTTTTCTGCCCAAGCTGAACCAGCAATTAAGATTAATAATATTATCATTATTCCTGTTTTTTCTTTTGGCACTTATTGTCCTCCTAGGATATTAATCCATGTAATCGTATTTACAATATTTCTATAATCTGTACGATCAACTTATTTTCTCTTTTCAATTTCAGGTCATAGTGATGGAGACCAAATAATATTATGGCCACACCGCTGATCCCTAAAATCACACCCAATTTTTCGCCACCCAGGCGGCGACCGGCAAGATAACCAAGAACTAAACCAAAAAGCGGGATAATATAAACCACGAATGCTGATTTTAATATAACTGGACCGGAAATAGCCACTTTAACCAGGTCATTGACCTGGGAACCGAGATTATTATCCGCCACGATCTCCATTTTGTCCTGGCACCCGGCAATACAGATACCGCAATGGGCACAGGCACTGTGACGGCTCATTTCTACTGTGGCCTGCGTTCCTTCTACTTTGATCACACGTCCTGTTTCTTCCAGCATCATAATTTCTTACTCTCCGGTAAATTCAACGGTAACATTATCCACACCCTGGAGAACTTCAACTTTTTGGGTAATTAAGGAGGAAAAATATGAAGCCAGGGGAGTCCCGGCGTAGCGGTACGAGAGGATTATAGTTATCTTGCCACCTTCTATCCTGATCTCTTTGACAATTCCCTCATCAACAATACTGACACTTAGATCCGGATTGACTATTTCTTTCAAAATGCTCATAATATCATCTTGGAGAATCATGTTCACCTCCTGGCTCAAGACTTCTGGTGTCTAGTGTCTTGCTTGCTAGAGTATATTTTTTGTTATTTAACTTTATTTAAAATCTCCGCTATATGTTCTTCCAGGCCCAGGGCCATAATATGGACCCCGTCGACATGCGGTTTCATCTGGGAGATCAGCTCAGCGGCAATAGCGATACCTTCATCCAAAGGGCTGGTAGCACGGCTCAACCGGTCAATATAACGGGAATCTATGTTTATCCCCAATTTTTCTTTCATAAAAATAGCTACCTGGGCCGACTTCAGCAGGAATATACCGATAAGTATCTTTGTGTTATATTCCCTGGTCTTAGCGATAAATGTTTCTAATAGTTTGAAATCAAAGATCGGCTGTGTCTGGAAAAATTCTGCTCCGGCTTCAATTTTCTTCTCCATCATGGTCAACTGCAATTCAAGCGGATCAGCCATCGGGTTCACTACCGCTCCCAGGCAAAATTGGGGCGACCCGTCCAGCTTTTTGCCGACCAGGTCAACGCCTGTTTCTAAAGTACGGGCGGTTTTCAGCAGTTGTACCGGATCCAGGTCATACACTGGTTTAGCTTCTTTGTGGTCTCCCTGCGTCGGATGGTCACCGCTCAAGATCAGTATATTTTCCACACCCAAAACACTGGCACTGAGCAGGTCTGATTCCAGGGCAATGCGGTTACGGTCACGGCAGGTCATCTGCAAGATCGGCTCACATCCCTGTTCTTGCAAGAGGCGGCAAATCGATAGCGAACCCAGCCTCATCACAGCCCGCTGATTATCCGTTACGTTAAAGCCGTCAATTTTACCACGGAGCAGTTTGGCCTTCTCCAGCAAGGGCTGAATATTGGTCCCTTTGGGCGGGAATAATTCCGCGGTAATAATAAATTTTTTATTTTTTAGCACTTCTTTAAAGCTCATCTGGTTTTGATCCTCTGCGGTTTACTGATACTGGTATTACTCTTAATTTTCCTGTACTTTTTAATATTCGTGGTGTTTTTCTTTAGTTTTTCATAGATCAGGACCCAAACACAGTCCTGATCAGAATTTACTTCACACTTGCCATTGATCGCGCCGCCGCAAGGTCCGTTAACCAGCGCTTTAGCGCAACGGGTCACCGGGCAAAGCCCTCCGGTTTCGTCAATAATACAGTCCCCGCACAAGGAACAGTATTGGTTGAAATTTCCAAGCCGTTCGATCGATCCCAGGAATAACGTATCCAAAGCCGGTACCAGGTCAATATCAGGGCAAACCTGGGCAATTGACTGGACCCCGGCACCGCAGCTTAACAGTACCAGGCTTTCCGCTTGGCGAACCTGTTCATTGTTGAGCAGGTCTTTCTTCACGATGCGCATATCACAAGGTGTATCCAGGATCATAGTCCCGGTTATCTTTTTACGGTTTTTGGCCAATTCTGCCGCCAATATCTTGACTTGCTCTTCCCCGCCAGTCGCGCATTTGGTGGCGCAGGCAGCGCAACCAACAACAAAAACATTATTTTTGCTTTTCAGCCGCTCTAATATTTTACTTAATTCTTTTTGTTTGGTAATTATCATTTAATGTTTTCGCCTTTTCTATCAACAATCAACTATGAACTATCAACTCTTTAATTACCCGCGCCGCTTCCACTGCGTCTTTAGCATAAGCATCGGCACCGATACTGGCAGCATATTCCTTAGTCACTACAGCGCCCCCGATCATAGTCTTTACTTTCAATCCAGCCTGTTTTAAGGCAGTTATGATCCCTGGCATTTCCACCATGGTGGTAGTCATTAACGCGGAAAGCGCTACTATCGTGGCTTTATGCTTTTTCGCTGCCGCCACTATTTTC
>JAQUQP010000146.1 GCA_028716025.1 bacterium
GAGATGACCACCTTCAGGGCTTCATCTACTTTCATATCTAGTAAAATAGTATCCTCTACTTTATAGAACATGATAAATCCGGTAAGAGGATTAGGAACGGTAGGGACATACACAGTATAATATTTCTGGCCATCAGTATCAAAATCACAGGTAATATCTTCATTCATGATAAAGCCCAGGGTATAGCTACCCTGGCCCGGCCAGTGCACCAGGACTGCCCGGTTGAATTTAGCCTTGCTGGATTCACTAAAAATGAACTTGCTTAATTGTTTGGCAGAAGGATAAATATTCCGTACTAAGGGGAATTTCATCAGCCAGCGTTCGATCTCCGGGAAAAAGCGGCGGGCGAAAACTTTATTGGTGAGGTACCCGGCCAGCAGGATCAGCGATACCATGATCAGGATACCTAAGCCGGGAATACGATAACCATACACATCATACAAGTAGTTATTTATAAAATCGCCTAAAAATCCATCTGATATCTGAAAAAGAATCTTCAGTACCCACAGAGTCACGAAGATCGGTAACAATATCGCTAATCCGGAGATAAAATACTGTTTGAATTTAGAAAAAGGGGTTTTTGTTTCCATATTCTTTGATTCTCCCTTTAATGGGGATTTGTAATATCTCTTGACACTAAGCGGTCAAATAAGGTAAAAAAATGTAACCACTCACTAGGAAAGGATCATGGTCGTGACTGAAAAGCGTAAATTGCCCCGTTATAAAGCAAAGTTACCTGTAACTTTTAATGATAATTTCCAGGCCGAGGTCAAATTCGCCGGCACGATAATGGACATTAACTTACAGGGAGCCGGCATTCTCACTTCTACCCATTATACCAAGGGTAAAACTATTAATATGAACATTGATTTCAAGGATGGCAAGAAATTTTATAGTATCCTGGGTGCGATCAAATACGTTAATAGCTCCCCGGATGGCTATCATATTGGCGTAGAAATCACCAACTTCAACGCCTATCATCTGAAAAAACTAGTCGATACCATCAATTCACTGGCAGTCAGCTCCGACTCTGCAGTTGTTTAGGCTCTCCAATCCTTATTTCTTTTGTTCCCAAATCGGCCACTCAGTCCACATAGTTTTATAAAGATAGTAAGCCCGGCGTAATTCCCGTAAAAACGGTGACTGTTTGCCGTCACCCTGGCCGCAAAGGCCAAACCATTCCTCACTAACTGTCCCATCAGGCAAAATAAACAAGGCATTATGTGTCGTATCGTGCTCAAAAGGCGAGGTATCCCGGTTAGATTTCCACCATTCATCCAGCCACTCGAAGACTATTCCTCCGATCGAATTGCCATACCCGCCGCGGCCCGCCCGGTTAAAGAGGATATCCTTCCAGCAAGCTTCATGATAAATGGCCTGTTCCCCTTCGTTCACTCCCTGCCCGGGATGATAACAATCACAGCCATATTCCGTCACTAATACCGGCTTATCATAGATCCGGTATACCTGTTGCCATAACTCACCAAATCCATCTGTCCCTTTATACGCATTAACTCCAAAAATATCAATATCCGGGGCCAGCTCCCGTAAGTAATTGAGATGAATAACATCGTTATTACAAATAGCTACGGGATGATTCGGATCAAGCTTATGGATCATTTGGGCTACTTCATTGACAAAATTCAGGAAGGCGGTGGGATTGGCATAAGCATTGGTCCGGACCGCGTTTATGCTATTGCCATCCGGCATATTATTTTCATTTCCCAATATCCACATCAAGATATAAGGTTCGTCCTTATTATCGAGAACCATGTCTTCTACTATTTTTTTCATTTTATCGCATTGGGCCGGATCAGTATAATCAGTGCCACAGGACGGGTCAGCACCGGAACCGATGCAATATGCCCCCAGGAAATCTCCCAGAGCCACCCTTATCCCGTAATTAACATACATATCCCTTAAAAGAGTCTTATTAATATAGGCATAATTATATTTGTTATGTTCGGGTTCATGATAAAAGCGGATACAATTACAGCCCATCTCCTTCAGCAATCTAAAATCTCCTACTACTGGTTCGTCAAGGTCCTGAATCCGGTTACGGTTCTTGTCCACCCAGCTTTCATAAGGAGCATCTATTTTGCCATTATTATTAGTATCTTGCCACATCCAGTTGGCTTTGAACTGAGCTTTTGGAAACCTGGCCAAAGTTTCCGGGAAAGGAGTTTCTCCTACCCTGGTCGGCGCGTATGTGATTCCTTTAACAAAGAATGGCTTACCTTCTACGCGCATTTGCCAGTGACGGTTGCCAAATTGTACCAATTGGACTTTCCCGGCACCCACTGTTCTGGTTATTTCTACGGCGTTCAGGTCTTTTTCTTCCTTCACTCGTTCGTTCCGGCCCCAGGGCGTGAAAAAACCGGGTATAATCTCGATCTTTTCCTTGCCCAGATCAATATTGCGCAAGGGAAATTCACGATGTCCCCCGATATTAAAATCAGCGCCTTCCAGCCGAATCCCGAGTTCAGGGTATTGCCGGCAGAGATGATTGATCTTCACTATAGCTGCTTGGCCAATGAACCAAAAGTAACTCCGGTTATCATTAGACCAGCAAATACTGCGGGGATAATGAACCAAGGCCGCGTAAAACGCCTTGACTGCTTGCGGGATCAGCCCGGCATACCGGAAAATTTCAGCTATAAAAAATTGTCGTACTCCCCGTTCAACATTATCGGTAGTCGCCCAGATAAAAAAATCAGCCTGCGGATTATCAGTATAAATATGGTCCCAGGGATTACCTTCCAGCAAGCCTTTGCTTTTCAGGTTCTGATAATAAGAATCCTGGCTATAATCATATTCATGTGGGAAAATGCCCTGGCCCACGGCTTTAGCTAATCCCGGCTTATCTTTTAGAATATACTCATACTCAAAAGTGCCAAGATTCTTGAATTCACCATAGACCCGGTAATCTACCACTGTTTCAGAACCGGTGATCTCCAATTTAAATTTGGGCTGGGGAAGCTGTTCCACGATTCCTCCCGGAATCAGTTCATAGTTGATTGTTGATAGTTAAGAACTAAATAGTTTTTGGAACTTCAGGATTTCTTTTTTTACATCTTGCTTGGTGATGACCGCGGATATAGCGCATACCGCGTCAGCTCCAGCGGCGATCACTGAAGATGCGTTTTCCAAGGTTATCCCGCCAATAGCTACCAGCGGCAAGGGCACTTCTTTCTTGATCTTCCTGACCAGGGCCACCCCAGCCGGCTCTCCGGCGTCGTGCTTGGTAGAAGTAGCAAAGATCGGGGAAACCCCAATATAATCAGCTCCTGATCTTCGCGCTTCTTTGGCTTCTTTCAGGGAATGGACCGTAAGACCGATAATTTTTTTCTTGCCTAACAGTCGCCGGGCTTCATGAACCGGCATATCTTCCTGTCCCAGGTGCACACCGTCAGCGCCTACAGCAAGGGCAATATCGACACGGTCATTGATCAGTAAACAAACATTTTTGCATAAGTGACGCAACTTCAGCGCTTCTTCATAGAGTTCAACCGTAGTCCCGGTCTTGTTCCGATACTGGATAACCCCTACCCGCGCCTTAACCGCATCTTTCACATCAGCTATAGTACCGGAACGGCTTAATCCGGTATCAGTAACAAAGTAATATCCTCTCATTTTTTTACTATCTTTTGTTTAAGATCAACGGTTCTATCGCTAAGCTTGAAAATGGCGTCAAACATCCTGACCTTGAAGTCAGCCGGCCCACGAGCTTTTTTCGCGGCCTGCTCAGCGGCGATTTCGTAACAAGCCAAGCCAGCGGTAGCAGCTTCTGCCAGGTCATCATGAATAGCGGCAAAAGTCCCTATTACCGAAGCCGCCATACATCCTGTACCAACAACATGGGTCATCATTTCATGGCCATTCCTGACTAAAAATGTTTTATCCTGATCCGCTATAATATCTTCCTTGCCAGTGATGACTACGGTCGCTTTCCTGGTTTTAGCCAGGTAACGCGCCACTCCGATCAGGTTTTTTTCAACTGTACCCGCGTCTACACCTTTGGTCTGCACATTTTCTCCTGCGATCCTGGCTATTTCTGAAGCATTGCCTTTAATTATATTTATATGTACCTGATCCAATAGCTCATAACATTTAATATCCCGGAATGGCGTAGCCCCGGCTCCGCACACATCCAGAATTACCGGTATCCCTTTATGATTGGCGCTTTTAGCGGCGATCTTCATGGCCTCTACAAAATCCGTGGTAAGAGTCCCTATATTCAAGACCAAGGCTGAAGCGATCTTGGCCATATCTCCCACTTCTTCCGGAGCATGCGCCATAACTGGTGAGGCGCCAAATGTTTTTACCAGACAAGCGCAATCATAGATTGTCACCCAGTTAGTCAGGTGATGCACTATTGGTTTCTGTTTACGCACTTTTTCTAACAGTTTAGATACTTTCATGAACGGTAACCACCTTCGTAAAATTCTTAAATGCGGAAATCAGGGTACCAGGTAATCAGGAAGAAGGGTATCAGGTTATCAGAAAATCAGGCTTTTCCTGATATCCTGCTATTCTGATATCCATTTTTGCTTAATCCTTTATTTTCCTGTGCTAATCTCATCTGGGCATTCGTTTTTATCGTCGGCTTGATAGGGGAAATAAACTTTCAACTTTTCCCCAACTTTTTTGATCGCCTCTTCCAGCCCTTCTGCAAATTTATCTTCCTTAAACCGGTCTTGCATAATATTCCTGATCTCATCCCAAAAATCAGCCGGTACCACTTTATTGATCCCCTCGTCCCCGATAATGGCGAAGAGTTTTTCTCCAGTTACCAGGTAGATCAAGACACCGTTCTGGTCCCTGGTTTTATCCATGCCCAACTGGTAAAATAATTCTTTGGCTCGTTCTAATACCGGAGCCGAGGATTTCTTTTCCAGATGCACTCTGATCTCCCCGCTCGTTTGCAGTTCGGCTGCTTTTATTGCCGCGATG
>JAQUQP010000147.1 GCA_028716025.1 bacterium
TTTAACTGCCCCCATAGTGATCCCCTTTATTATGTATTTTTGCAAGATCAGGAAAATAATGACCATTGGAATGATCGTAATAGTAGCCCCCGCCAGCAAGAGATGATATTTACTGCCGGATTGGGTCATCAAAGCGCCCAGGCCCAATGGCAGAGTAAAATTATTCCGACTGATGATCAGTACCAGGGGCCAGGTAAAATTATTCCAATTGAACATGAAAGTAAAAATTCCCACAACTGCCAGGACCGGCTTGGACAACGGCATAATTATGCTCCAGAAGATGCGAAAACGCGAACAGCCATCTAAGGTCGCGGCCTCTTCCAGTTCCACCGGTATGCCGACAATGAATTGCCGGATCAGGAATACGTTGTACACCGACATACTGACCGGGACGATCAATCCCCACAAAGAATCATACATGCCCAGGTTTTTGGTAATATAAACCAGCGGTATCATGATCACATAAAACGGGATCATCAGTGAAGCCAGCATTACGCCAAAGATCTTTTCCTTGAACGGGAATTTGATCCTGGCAAAAGCATAGGCAGCCATGGCATTAAAGAAAAGATTAAAGGCTGTCGCCACGACCGCAACAAAGAGACTATTCAGGAACATCCGGCCGAATGGCATTTGGGTCATTACTTCACGGTAGTTATTCAGGGTAGCGCTGATCTTCCCGGTAGCTTGATCTACCGGTAATAGTTTCACCCCGCTATTATAGATATCCTGCGGCTGGCGCAATGAAGCGCTAAGCATCCAAATAAAAGGTAGGACCATTATTGCTGCGAATGCAATTAATACCAGGTAGATGAATAATTTAGAGATCTTGTCCATTAGAAATCCTTTTAGGATTACACCGATTACAAGCTTTTAATCTAATCTGTGTAATCGTTTTTCTAATCTACTTCTTGTGGTACATACTTGAACTGTATCCAGGTGATAACCAGAATGATTAAAAATAATATATAGCTCATGGCACAGGCTATACCCATATGATAATAGCGAAAGGCCTGGTTATACAAATTCAGGATATATACAAACGTGGAATGTTCCGGTCCACCCAGTCCGCTGGTCAGGACATATATCTGGTCAAATACCTGGAACGAACCAATGATTGTGGTGATCAGAAGGAAAAACGTTACCGGACGCAATAATGGCAGGGTAATGTTCCAGAATTGCTGCCAGGCATTTGCGCCGTCGATCCTGGCTGCCTCGTATAATTCTTCAGGTATACCCTTTAACCCCGCCAGAAAAATAATCATCCCATACCCTGCTCCCTGCCAGACACTCATAGCCGCGATAGACGGTAAAGCAGTACTTACATCATTGAGCCAGTTTTTCGGCGGCAGGGAAAAACCAGCAAGGAACTGGTTGATAAAACCAATAGCCGGGTCATAGAGCCATTTCCACAACGCGGCCACAGCAATAGCGGACGTGATCATGGGAACGAAATAACATAGTTTAAAGAAATTTTCTCCCCTGATACGGCTGTTCAGGAATAAGGCTAATACCAGAGATAAAGCCAGCCCCACTGGCACGCGTAGGATTATATACTTCACAGTCACCAGTAAAGAAGGCCAGAAGTAAGGTTGCTTTTGCGCATTAAACAGCAGTTCCGCGTAATTTTTGAGCCCGGTCCAATGCGGAATAGACCGCATGTTCCAATCGGTAAAACTATAATAGAAAGAAATAACGATTGGGATCAGCACAAAAATAGCAAAATAGACCAGTAAGGGCATAATGAACAAATACCCTGTCAGGCCATCTTTAAATTTTTTTTGTCGCAATAATGCTAAATACTTCATTTTTGCTCCTGATTACACCGATTACAAGCCTTTGCTCTAATCTGTGTAATCTTTCTTATAATCTGGGTGATCGTTTCTATTTCGCGAAATAAACCGGAACAAAAGATTCAGTGATGATGGCAAAACTGGCAACGTCACCAGGTTGCCCGTTTTCATTGTAACTAGCTAACTCCTTTTCTTGGATCTCCTGGCTGGGACTGGCCAGATCAAAAATATCCGGATCCACTCCGTCTTCGTTATCTTTACCCTCGCCGCCGCCGCCATGCCATTCATTACCTTCACCGTAAATTTCCCGTAAATGGCTGTTTTCTTCCTGTCCAACGCCGATAATGATCTTCCAGGTCTGTCCAGCCGGATTGCCGATAATGGAAATAGGCACTGCTATTTCCACGGCGCTCCATTTATCATCATCTACTAAAAATCCTTTGGTATCACTGTTTTCACCAAGTTTCCTGGCCACTAACTTACCGTTCTCATCCCAAATAAATCCTTTAAAAGTACCTAATATAGCGATCGTATAATGGAGGCTTAATCCACTGGCTACACGTAATTCACCGAAAGCCCCGGTAGTTGGATCCAGCGTATCGCTATCACCTTGCGGGAAGAAGGACATCCCGCCTTTTTGCCCTTCTTTATGAATACCGATCAGCTTGAATGGCGTCCACCAATTTCCCGGACGAGTGGTCTTTATGAGAAAATAGACGTTTGTCGAATCATAGGTGACCCGGAATTCCAGCAAGTCCGCACCCCTGGCTAGTTCCTGGTTAGCCGGATAATAGTACTTACCGTTCCCAGTATCATCACCTTTAACGTCTTTCCAGATAAATTCACCGCTGGAAACACAGGAAGTATTTTCCTGTTCAGGAGGAACACCGGTCCAGTCGTTGATATTCTTGTCCACTTTGATCGTTTTCGGTTTGACCAGGTCAAAACCATAGGCAGTATGCACTGCCAGAACCACAGCGATCATCATGAAGAACACTGCTTTTATCTTGCTCATAAATCCTCCTTTTATTGCTTTTCTTCAGCTAAAATAGCGTCACAATCTTTAGCCGCTTTATTAAAAGCCTCAGCTATGCTTAAACGTTTATTTAATGCCTCGTCTATAGCCTTGGCAATAATTTCGTCATTGATCTTGGTCCAGGATTCAACCGTTGGTTTACTGACCGCATATTGGATCTGCTCCATGAATATTTTTTTATCCGGATCATCCTTGAACTTTGGATGGTTAATAAGCGTCTTCTTCACGGGAAAATTGCCGCTCACTTCACTCATCACTACCTGGTTTTCATCCAGCATAAGATAGCGGATAAAATCCCAGGCAGCCGGAGGATCCTTGGTATTCTGGTAGATGACCAGGCTTTCACCGCCGATATTTGTGGCATACTTTGTTTTTTTGGGGATCAGCGCGATGGCATATTTTAATTTCGGGAAATTAGTCTTAATGCCTTCAATGGCCCAAGGCCCGTTCAACGTCATAGCTACCCTGCCTAATTCAAAAGCATTGGCACTGTCAGTGATCAAACGCGGAGAATACTGCAGTAACTGGACCCATAGATCAATGGCAGCCAATCCTGCCGGCTCGTTAAACGTGGCTTTGGTCTCAGTATCATTGAGCATGGTCCCCCCGGCGCTGGCGACAAATGCCGGGAACATCCAGCCGCCATACCCGTCTCCTTTGGGCACGGCAAAAGCAGCTATTTTACCCGGGACATAGACTTCTTTGGCTGTTTGTAGCAGTTCCTCCCACGTAGTAGGCACTTTCTTGACCAACTCTTTGTTGTAGAACAGCGCAATACACGTCTGGTTCAACGGGATACCATAATATTTGTTTTCATATTTGACCATTTTCATGGCGCCGGGATAGAAATCTTTTAAATCGAGATCGCCGGCATTAACAAAATCGTCGAGGCAAAACAGGATATTATCCTTGGCAAAACGGGAAACTAACCCGCTATCCAGGTAGGAACAATCAGGGTTGGCGCCCACGGCAATGGAAGTATTGATTTTGGTGTTAAAATCATCTTTCGGCACAAAAAATATTTTGACGCGGGTACCAGGATGCTCCTGGTTATATTTGTCCACCAGCGATTCAACCTGTTTTGTCCCGGCCTGGTCGCCGGGAGCATAGGCCCAGAAAGAGACCTCTCTTTCCGCAGGCTGTTTGCTCCCGCACCCAGCACACAACAATCCGATAATTATCCCGATTATAATTCTTCTCAATTAATTCTCCTATTTTAATCGGCGTAATCTTCTTTCTAATCTGTGTAATCGTTTTATTTCGCGAATGTTACTGTTACATATGAATCTTTAATCGTGCAGAACCCGTCGGGGTCTCCCGCCGGAGCCGAGGCCTTGTAACTAGCTAATTCTTTTTCCTGTATTTCCATTCCCGGACTAGCCAAGTCATAAATATCCGGATCCGGACCAACTTCCGACTCATCACCCTCTCCACCGCCGCCATGCCATTCAGTTGCTTCTTCATATACTTCACGGAAATGGTCAGCGTCCTGCAAACCCGTGCCAACTATGAATTTCCAAGTTTGTCCGGCAGGATTACCAATCAATTCTATAGGTACGGCTATTTCCACAGCATTCCAGTTATCATCAGCAACTAAGAAACCAGGAGTATCAGTGCTTTTCTCACCGGTAGTCCGGGCCACACATTTTCCCTTGGCATCCCACATCCACATTTTATACGTACTGGCAATACCGATGACATATTGGCAGGCCAATGACGGATCTACTTTGATCTCCCCGAAACAGCCACCTTCAGGATCCATCTCATCCGCGTCTCCTTGTCCCAACACAGTCATACCGTCTTTTTCCCCTTCTTTGGATATACCGATGATCCGGTACGGCGCCCACCAGTTTCCCGGTCTAGCGCATTTGATCAGGAAATACACGTTATACTTGTCCCAGGTGACCCGAAACTCCCGCAGGTCAGCGCCCTTGGCAATATCTTTGCTGGTGGGATAGGTATATTTACCTGATCCGGTATCATCACCTTTGGCATCTTTCCAGATAAATTCACCGCTGGAAATAATCGCTGAATTTTCCTGCTCAGCAGGAGTTCCCACCCAGTCATTATCATTCTTATCTACTTTG